>NZ_QSIG01000045.1:0-22449 GCF_003468525.1 Prevotella sp. AM34-19LB
TTGTCTCAGCAACCATCCAAGATATATAGATGGTTGCCAAGCCACTGTGTCCCTTATATAAAAACATTATAAAGCCTTTAGGCTGAGATTATTATCCCGAACTGAGGTATACATCGGACCGCCAAGCATCTCTCCACGCTTGGTCTTGACACGGTATTTCACGGCAAGAAGACCTTCGGCATACTTGGTGGAGATGCCGAAGACACCGGTGAGCCAGCACCAGAGTACAGCACCCGGTCCACCCAGGGCTATGGCAGTGGCCACACCTATGATGTTACCGGTACCGATGGTAGCGGCAAGGGCTGTGGCGAGGGCTCTGAACTGGGAGACATCGCCAGTGGCATTCTTGTCCTTCTTGAAGGACAGCGCTATCGCCTGGAAAATCTTACGCTGTGGAAAGCGAAGGCGAACCGTCAGGAAAATGTGGGTTCCCAGCAGCAGGATGATCATCGGCCATCCCCAAAGGAACGAACTGAAGGATGTGAAAAATTCGTTGATTGCTTCCATGTTAATCTCTCTTTAAAATACAATTATAAAATCTATATCTAATATCTATTATAAAATCTATATCTAATTCTCAAACTCTACCCGGACATTGGGGAATCCCATAGCCTTGAACATATCGCGGAACTGCTGCCTGGCATTGCGCTGGGCGATACGGATATTGGCTGGGGTGAGGCAGCGCTTCTTCATTTGGGCATAGGCACGGTCGTAGAGTGCCTGGCGGTCGGCTCCCGTCCACTTTCCTTCTTCGAAGAAGCTGCGGGTTCGGGCTTCGTCGATGAAGTTGTTATCCAACAGTCGGATAGGAGGGAGGGTGCAGACGATGGAATCCTTCTCGGCATTTGCCTGGATCCATCCTTCCTTTACATCTTTCATATTGATGCCCAGGCGCAGGGTGCCGTAATAGATGCGCACCAGCTGGTCGTCGCCGAAGAAGCCGCGACGAACGGTATCTACCAGTTCCTCGTTGCTGATGGCGAGAAACTCCCATTCGCCTATCGCCTCGATGCTCTCTACCTGGGTAGGCGACAGGGTGGTCTGCTCTTCTGTGGTTACGCTCACCGTATTATCCTTGTTGAGCCAATAGATCGTGCCCGCTAGTATGAGGGCAAGGATGGTGAGCAGGATGATGCCATATTTCTTCATATCTCATTCCTCCTTAGTTTGAGGGTTTGTCTTTCTTCTCACTAGTTCTTATCTTTCTTCTCCACTCCCGAGTTCTGCAGGAATCCCCTGATATCATCGAGGGTGAACTTCTTGCGGAAGCTGATCTGGATGTTCTCTTCCCGGAAACCCATCTGCTTGAGCATCGGGATGAGGGTGTTGGCTGCACTGATGCGAGCCTGCTCCATCAGGTCGAGGTTGGGAATATCGCGGATGATGCTCTCTCTGCCCTGCTGTTCCAGTTGGGTGAGTTCGGCATCGGAGTAGTTGCTGCGGGTGAGTGAAACATACTGTTTCAGTTTCTTGTGGTCGATTCGGCTGCTGGTGAGCAGCATCTTCGGGTCGGGCAGGATGATTTCAATCTTGTCTCCTTTACGTGACACATTCCTGTCTGAGAATCCCTGGAAATCTACATACGCCTTGATGGTAGCATCCATGGGGATGGCTACCTTTCGGTTGGAGCCTGGCACGGGGATGTTGAATTCGTGCTTCAGGAAGGAACCCTTAAGCTTGAACTGGTCATCGTGGGTGATGATCTTATGAACGTGCGCCTCGGCGGTATAAAGGCGCGTGCATTTCTGTATCTGCATCACCATCGTGGGGATGGTATCGATGACGCTCTTCTTCTCTTCTGCCGGCTTCTTGGGAGAGCAGGAGAGGAGGCTGAGGATAACCGCCGGGATGAGGATAAAAAATACTTTCTTCATACGAATAAGGGTATAATTATACAATGTATTACGTAATATATATAATAATATGATGAGGATATAATAAAAGCTCTTGAAGTTAGGTTTCGCCAAACGTCAAGAGCTTTCTTATGTGATTAGAATTTTGCCATTTTGATAGCGTCGATAGCGCACTCGTCACCCTTGTTACCCAACTTGCCGCCGCTGCGATCCTTCGCCTGCTGGAGGTCGTTGGTGGTGAGAAGTCCGTAGATGACAGGGATTTCCTGAGTGGCATTGAGGCGCGCAATACCGTAGGTGACACCCTCGCAGATATAGTCGAAGTGCGGAGTCTCACCACGAATCACACTACCCAGGATGATGACAGCATCGTAGCCGCCATTGAGCACCATCTGATGTGCGCCGTAGATAAGCTCGAAGCTTCCCGGTACGGTCTTCATATGGATGTTCTCAGGGATGGCTCCATGCTTCTCCAGCGTCTTGACTGCTCCATCGAGCAAGGCGCCTGTAATCTCTGGGTTCCATTCTGCTACCACGATACCGAAGCACATATTGCTGGCATCTGGAATCTTGGAAAAGTCGTATTCCGACAAATTATGAAGTGCTGTTGCCATAATGTTCTGATTTAGTTGGAAGCACGCTCGATGTACTTATCGATCTCAGAGCTCTGAACGAGCATAGAGTTTACATACTTCTTCTTGATGTCCTGATAGATGCTCAAAGCCTCTGCCTTCTTGTTCTGGCTCTCCAGAATTTCGCCAGCCTTGATGAGGAAGGCAGGAGAGAGAGAGTTGTTGGCATCATCCTCTGCCTTGCTGTCTGCCATGGAAGCTGCCTTCTTGAAAGCGGCTACGGCATCATCGAGCTTGTTGAGGTGAGCGTATGCATCGCCGAGGGCTGCCTGAGCGGCTGGGCTGATCATCTCGTCGCCCTTAGATGAGAATGCATCGAGGCTCTTCTCTGCCTCTGCCCACTTGCCGAGGTTGGCATAGCAGAGACCTGCATAGAGGTTGGCGAGGTTGCCTGCATCGGTGCTGCCGTATTCGCTGGCAATCTTTGCGAATCCTACGTAGCCAGCGCCATCGCCGTTGAGTGCCTGCTCATACATCTCGTTCTGGAAATAGGTCTGACCCTTGCCGAGCAATGTGCTTGCCTTGTCCTCACGAGGACCTGCAATCTGAGACATGTAAGCGAATACACCTGCGATGATAACGATCAATGCTACCACTGCGATCATAATTGCCTTCTTGTACTTCATGAAGAAGGCCTCATTCATGTTAAGGCTCTCGATTTCCTGAGCCTGTACGTTGTTGTTTGCCATTTCTTATTTTTTGTTTTTTATTATTCTTTGTGATTCCTAGCTCTTTTAGGTTGCAAATTTACTGATTTTTATTCAGATATTGAAATTTCTAGCCTACTTTTTTCGTTTTTTGGGCTTTTTCTGCTAACTTTGCAGTCAATTAGCAGAAAAGTATCTATGATTTTAAAGAATATTTCCATTATTAATTACAAAAACATCAAGGGCGCCAACCTGGAGCTTTCGCCCAAGATCAACTGTCTTATCGGCCATAATGGTATGGGTAAGACCAACTTTCTCGATGCCATCTACTATCTCTCGTTTTGCAGGAGCGCCAACAATCCCATCGATTCGCAGATCATCATGCACGACGAGGCTTTCTTCATGCTGGAGGGCAACTACGAGAGTGATAATGGAGATATGGAGAATATCTACTGCGGCATGAAAAGGGGAACCAAGAAGCACTTCAAACGCAACAAGAAGGAGTATAAAAGGCTCTCGCAGCACATCGGACTCATCCCGCTCATCTATGTTTCGCCTTCGGATGTTTCGCTCATAGAAGGCGGAAGCGAGGAGAGAAGAAAGCTGATGGATGTGGTGATTTCGCAATACGACAATACGTATATTGAGGCGCTGAACAACTACAATAAGGCGCTGCAGCATAGAAATGCGCTCCTGAAGATGGAGGAGGAACCGGATGCTACACTGATGGAACTCTGGGAACAGCAGATGGCGATGAACGGAGAAATGCTCTATGCCAAGAGACAGGCGTTTGTGAACGAACTGGTGCCGCTGTTTCAGGAGATTTACCAGCATATTTCGGGCAATCAGGAGAAGGTGGGGCTGCATTATATCTCCCACTGTCAGAGAGGACCGTTGCTGGAGGTGATTCAGCGTGACAGGTTCAAGGATAGAGCCGTAGGATATTCATTGCACGGCATGCACAGGGATGATCTGGAATTTACCATCGGAGATTATCAGATGAAGCGCGAGGGAAGTCAGGGACAGAACAAGAGTTATGTGATTGCCCTGAAGCTGGCGCAGTTCAGTTTCCTGCAGCGTACGTGTTCGAATACCACTCCTTTGCTGCTTCTGGATGATATCTTTGATAAGCTTGATGCTCAGAGAGTTGAAGCCATTGTTCAACTGGTATCGAGTGACAGCTTCGGTCAGATTTTCATCACGGATACGAATAGGGATCATCTGGATCAGATTCTCCATCGACTGAATGGCGATTTTCGGATTTTTGAGGTGAATAATGGAGAAATTGCGTATGTTTAAAATAGAGTATGTTTTTTGATAGCATATTTTAGGAGGAGTAGCTTATGTTTAGACAGAAAGTTAAATCGATAGCAGAACTATTGCCTGAGTTTCTGAGAAACCAGGGATTGGAGACGCCTTTGCTGCAGAGGCGTCTGATTGATAGTTGGGAGACTGTGGTTGGGGCACCAATCGCAGCCTATTGCGGTGAGAAGTTCATCAAGAACCAGACGCTGTTTGTGAAAGTGATGAATCCGGCACTGAGGCTGATCTTACCATGAATCGCTCCATCCTGGTTCGCCGATTGAACGAGCAGGTGGGAAGCATGGTGATTGCAGATATCAGATTCTATTAAGCGCAAACTTCTTGCGCTTAATAGAATTTCTTGTTTATACTCCTTCGTCATCATCTTCTGATTCTTCTTTAGAAGTAGAAGAGGCTGAAGAGGTGGATTCGGTATCGGATTCGGTATCGAGAACCTGGTCTTTGCTGATACTGACGGCACCCATTCTTGATATTTTCAGTACCAGTGGAAGATATTCATCGCTGGTGATATCCGGGGAACCGACACTGGCTGCAAAACAGAGATTGTTTCCTTCTGCCTTATCGAAAACGATGCCAAGAAGGGCTCCCGTCGATTTCGTCTTCTTATCGAGATTGCTTTCAAAGGCAGCCTTTGTAAAGGTGCGGTTGAAGAACTCGGTGCCATCGCTTCTCAGAATGCGGATGGTGATCTTATTATCGTAATACTTGTTGGTCTTGTCCAGTTGGATGATGGATAATTCGTGGTCGGCTTCTCGCTTCACTACTACCTTGTAATGGTTGCCCAGCCATTCTACATCTCTTGACTGTTCATATCCGCTCATCTCCTGGGTGGGTTTGTTGGTTACCTGTGCCACAGGTTTAGGGGCAATGATAATCTTGCTCTTTTTCTTTTCTGCGCAAGAAGCCATAAGCCTAACGCCAGAATGGATAATAATATGTAGTTATTTCGTTTCATCATTGTTGTTTATGTTTTGAATGCAATGCTTTTTTGATTTGCATTGTTTCGTTATTGTTTTGAATGCAATGCTTTTTTGATTTGCATTGTTTTCTTGTTCGAAATACAAAAGTAGTAAAAAAAGACGAGAAATCCTATTGTTTGCCGTTAAAAAACGAAAAAAGCATCGACTTTCACAAGCCGGTGCTTCAGATCTACCTAAATACTAACTAATAAATTTCCTATTGAATCTTACACGATATAATAAAAGTTCAGTTTATGAATTCTAATCGTTCTATTTGACCCCGAAAATCCGAAAAGGTTTAATCGGGGAGAATAAAAAAACGTCTTTTTTCTTTTATTAACGCATTTTCCTGCGTTATATTGTATTTTTCTGCGAAAAAATACTTTTTTTTATGAGATAATCTCTTTCTTACGAGACGATTACATTCATGGCGATGTCTGTTTCCTCCGTAGGAATCTGAGACAGGAGCTGGAAGGGGAAGGCGATGCCTATTCTGTAGGCTCCAGGAATCTTCGGAAGGAAGCGGTCGTAATAGGCCTTGCCCCTGCCCAGACGATTGCCCTGTGTATCGAATGCCATACCCGGAATGATGGCTACATCTATCTCACTGTAACGATGGGGAGGAAAAAGGGCGCCTGCAGGCTCCATGATATGATAGGCGCCTTCTCTTAAATCCGCTCTTCCGCTGTATTCACGGAGCACCATATTGTGATCGTCAATTACTTCGGGCAATAATACCTTCTTGCCGGAAGCTACCAGACTGTCGATGAAACGATGGGTATTCACCTCGTCGGGGAGTGAATAGTACATCATCACCGTATGAGCAGACTGCAGATGCCCATTCTCTGCTAGATGAGACAAAACAGAAAGCGACAGTTCCTCAAGAGCACTTGAGGAATACTGTCGCTTTCTATCTCTTATTGTATTTCTTAATTCTTTCTTATCCATGCTTACTTCTTCTTTACCACGTTGCTTGCAGCCTTTGTAGCCTTTGTTGCTTTTGCAGCCTTTGCCGGTACAGCAGGTTTCTTAGGGAAGGCAGCGTGATTATTGAAGACCTCGAGAGTTTTCCTGATCACAGGATCATCCTGGTTGATGTATTCAGTCCACGCCTGTTCATCCAGCATATTGTAGATGATACGGCTGTCGAGGACACGGTCCAGCAGCTTGTGAGACTTGCGGATGAGAAGGTTACGGCGCTTCAGTCCGCGCTTGTCGGCATAAACGACAAACTGCTCTACCAGGTTCTGCTTGTCAAGATAATCGGCGAGTTCCATCATCTCCTTGAAATTGTTCAACTTAGGACGATTGTCATCCGTATAGGTAAACGCAAACTGGAGAATCAGTCCGCTCATGCTCGCTTCCTTGAAGTAAGATGTCATACCCAGGGTATCTTCAGGAACGAAGATATCTGGAGTGATGCCACCACCACCATAAACCACTCTGCCAATGCCGGTATGGTAAGCCGGACCGGTATGCTTGATGCTATCCTGCGAGAAGAATTCTCCATGCTCGTAACGGGTGAGGAGATCCTGCTCGTAATCACCGCTGTCGCCCAAGGTATATGGCTTCTGGATACATCTGCCTGATGGAGTATAGTAACGGGCGATGGTAAGACGGATGAGACTGTGGTCAGGGAACTCAATCTGCTGCTGTACCAATCCCTTACCGAACGAACGGCGGCCGATGATGGTGGCACGGTCGTTGTCCTGCATGGCTCCTGCAAAGATTTCAGCCGAAGAAGCAGAACCCTCATTGATGAGCACAACCATCGGAATCTTCTGGTAGGAACCCTTGCCATCACTCATGTAATCCTGTCGAGGCGACTTGCGGCCCTGGGTATAGAGGATGAGTTTCTTCTCTGGCAGGAACTCGTTTGCCATATTCACAGCGGCTGTGAGATAACCACCTGAATTGTCGCGCAGGTCGATACAGAGATTCTTGAATCCCTGCTGCGAGAGTTTTGCCAGGGCGATGAGCATTTCAGGATAGGTGTTCTCGCCAAAGTTCTTGATGCGGATATATCCGGTGTTGTCATCGAGCATATAGCAGCGGTGACACTCTTGGTAGGTATCTCGCCACGGGTGACGGTGAAGGTCTGCACCTTCTTGCTGCCATAGCGGATGACACCAATCTTCACCTTGGTATCCTTAGGACCCTTGAGGCGATGCATCGCTTCCTGATTGGTGACAATCTTGCCTACGAAAGGCTTGCCATCTACGGCCACAATCTTATCACCTGCCAACAATCCAGCCTTTTCGGCTGGTCCGTTCTGAATCACATTCTGCACATGGATGGTGTCCTGGCGGATGACAAACTCGATGCCCACGCCCGAGAACGAACCTTTGAGGTCGTCGGTGGCGGCTGCTGCATCCTTCGCACTGATATAGACAGAGTGAGGATCCAGTTCGGCAAGTATCTGAGGAATCGCCTTATCAACCAACGAATCGATGTTCACGGCATCTACATACTGGTCATCGATGAGGTGAAGCAGGTTGTTCAGACGGTTGCTTCCACTGTTGATGACATTGAGTCGGTTGCCAGCGAAATGATTCGAAAAGAATGTGCCGATGATGATGCCCAGCACAACGCAGAGCGCCATGATGAAGGGCATATACCGATTGGTCTTATTCTTATTCATATTCATAACTAACTAATTTAATATACTAACGTTTCTTTCTCTCTTTTACTCTCTTATTTCATCCGGATTCATGTATTCTACCACTACTCCTGCACGCTTCAGAAGATCCACACCGTCGGTGAGGCGGTATTTCTCGGCATAGACCACACGCTTGATGCCCGACTGGATGATGAGCTTGGAGCATTCGATGCAGGGAGAGGCAGTGACATAGAGTGTACTGCCCTCGCTGTTGTTGCTGCTGCGTGCCAGCTTGGTGATGGCGTTGGCCTCGGCATGCAGAACGTAGGGCTTGGTTACATTGTTCTCCTCGCAGACGTTCTCGAATCCGCTGGGAGTTCCATTGTATCCATCGCTGATGATCATCTTGTCCTTCACCACCAGCGCACCTACCTGGCGGCGCTTGCAGTAGCTGTTCTCAGCCCAGATGCGAGCCATACGCAGGTAGCGCAGGTCGAGCTTCTTCTGTTTAGAAAGTTGATTTTCCATCCTTTTTTATAGTTAATAGTTTATAATTAACAATTTACAATCAATGATGAATGATTCTGTCTTTTGCAGATAAAACTCTTAACTCTTCTTGATCTCGTTGCGTTCGAGCAGGGCATCGATGGTTGGCTCCTGTCCGCGGAATCGCTTGTAGAGCGTCATCGGATGCTCGGTGCCTCCCTTAGAAAGGATATTGTCGCGGAAGCTCTGGGCGGTAGCCTGATCGAAGATGCCGTTCTTCTTGAATACGCTGAAGGCATCGGCATCGAGCACCTCTGCCCACTTGTAGCTGTAGTAGCCGGCCGCATATCCACCTGCCATGATATGAGAGAACTGTACGGTCATGCAGGTATCAGGCAACTGAGGTAAGATCATCGCCTTTTTCCATGCCTCCTTCTCAAATGGGATGATATCTTCTGTAAAGGCATCCTTCTTGGTATAGTATGCCATATCTAGCAATCCGAAACTTACCTGGCGCAGGCAGGCATAAGCCGTCATGAAGTTGCGGCTCTTCACGATGCGCTCGATGAGATCGTCAGGCAATGGTTCGCCTGTCTCGTAATGGAAGGCGAAGGTGCGCAGGAAATCCTTCTCCACCGCATAGTTTTCCATAAACTGGGATGGCAACTCTACGAAGTCCCACCATACATTGGTGCCCGAAAGACTCTCGAAACGGGTGTTGGCAAACATGCCGTGGAGGCTGTGACCAAACTCGTGGAGGAAGGTCTCTACCTCGCCCAGGGTCAGGAGGGCTGGCTTCTCGGCGGTAGGCTTGGTGAAGTTCATTACCACGCTGACATGAGGGCGCACATTGGTGCCCTTGTAATCTATCCACTGTCCCTGGAACTCTGTCATCCAGGCACCTCCCTGCTTGCCCTTGCGAGGGAAGAAGTCGGCATAGAAGACTGCCAGATAGCTGCCATCCTTATCGAATACCTCGTATGCCTTGACGTCAGGATGATAGACCGGGATGTCCTTGTTCTCCTGGAAGGTGATGCCGTAGAGCTTGTTGGCAAGACCGAATACGCCATCAATCACCTTATCGAGCTGGAAATAAGGACGAAGCATCTCTGCATCGAGATTGTACTTCTCCATCTGGAGCTTATGAGAATAGAATCCGAAATCCCATGGCTGCATCTCGAAATCATCGCCCTCCAGTTTCCTGGCGAGCGCCTCTACCTCTGCTGCCTCGTGGATGGCGGTAGGCTTGTAGGCATCGATGAGATCGTTCAGAAGCTTATACACTTTTTCCGTGGTGCTTGCCATACGATGACGGAGTACGTAATCGGCATAGGTCTCGAATCCCAGAAGCTGTGCCAGCTCTCTGCGCAGGTTGACCAGTCGCTGACAGATCTGCAGGTTGTTCTGCTCGTTGTCGTGGGTACAGACGGTATTTCTCGCCATGTACATCTGCTTGCGGAGTTCGCGCTGGGTAGAGTAGGTCATGAAAGGAGAGTAGCTAGGGAAGTCGAGGGTGAAGATCCATCCCTCTTCGTTCTTCTCCTTTGCATTATGGGCTGCAGCAGCGATGGCGGTCTCTGGGAGTCCGTCGAGCTGAGCCTTATCGGTGATATGCAGGGTGTAAGCCTTGTTTTCCTTCAGTAGATTCTGCGAGAACTGGAGGGTGAGCATGCTTGCCTCCTCGGTGAGCTTGCGCAGCTTCTCCTTGCCTTCCTCATCGAGCAGGGCACCGCTGCGCACGAAACCGTCGTAGCTGGTGTCGAGGAGCATCTGTTCCTCGGCATTGAGTTCACGGTTTGGATGATCGTGAACGTATTTGATGCGCTCGAAGAGCTTCTTGTTCAAGGTGATATCGTTGGCATGCTTGGTGAGAATAGGACTCAGTTTCTGTGCCAGTTCTTCCATCTCATCGCAGGTTTCTGCACTCATCATGCAAGAGAAAACATTGGAAACACGACTTAGGAGATCGTAATAATGTTCCCCTTTCTCGGTATCTACGCGGGCAATGGTGTTCTCGAAGGTTGGCTCTGCCGGGTCATTGATAATCTTATCAGTGGCCTCGTCATCGCGTCGGATACCTTCCATGAAAGCCTCTTCGTAATCGCCGAGCTGGATTCGGTGGAAAGGGACTGTATAATGTGGGGTGCCGTAGGGCAGGAAGAAAGGATTCTCTCTCTTCTGGGTTTCGTTATTCTTTGTAGAGTTGTTATCTTGCATAATTGTAATTATTATCTATTGATTAATTTCTCGAGTGCAGGAATGCTGATTCTGCCGCGATAGAGTTTGATCAGTCCCTGGGTTTCCATTTCGTTGAGCGCCACTGATACTTTGAGCCGCTTGACATTCAGCTCCAGAGCCAGGCGATCCATCTTGATGTGGATGTTTTTTTCGCCTGCCGGACGTAGGCAATGATTCTCGAAGAATCGGATGATGCTGTCGCTGATCGTCTTTGGGGGTACCCTGAAGAGTCGGCGATTGCTTCTCTGTGCCTGGGTGGAGATGAGGTTGAGCAGATTGATGTGGAAGATCTCGTATTGGTTGGCGAGTCGCAGCACTTCTTTCTTGCTGATGCTCATCAGGCTGCAGGCTTTTCTCGCCACATAGTGATGGGGCGAGTGCTGGTCGTATCCGAAGAGGCGTTCTATCATGAATACCTCCGGCGCCTTGATGGTCTCTACGATTCTATACCCACGGTCATCTGCCATAGTCTCTACTGCCACTTCTCCGGAAAGGAGAAAGAGCAGGCGGTGATAGGGTTCACCTATCTCGGTTAAAGTCTCACCTTCTTCTATCTTCTGGAAATCGAACTTGGTATGTCCGGCAATCTGAAGAAGGTCGGCGCGGCTCATTCCGAGAAACAGAGGCAGATTCAAGAGCGTATCGTATAACTTATCTTCCTGCATCGTTCTTTATTTTTCTTACTTTTTCTGAAGCTTTATTTTCCTAACTTCTTCTGAAGAGATGGAGAATACCAGATTTGGTTGCTGCCCTTCTGGTCTGAATAAATCAGATAGGCGCAAAGCTCGGGATGTTTCTCCAGAATCTTCTTGGCTCCATCCAATCCCAGTACCATGAACGAAGTGGCATAGGCATCGGCGGTGGCACAGTCATTTGCAAATACGGTGGCAGAAAGGATGTTGTGCTGTACCGGATAGCCTGTCTTCGGGTCGATGGTGTGGGCATACTTCTTTCCGTTCTTGTAGTAGAAGTTGCGGTAGTTGCCACTGGTTGCCATCGCGATATTGCTTACGCTGACTACATCCTGGATAGCCTGACTGGTATTGAGTGAATCATCCGTTGGCTTGTTGATTCCGATGCGCCAAGGCTGCAGTTTCTCGCTGTTGCCGTTAACTACGATTTCTCCACCTATCTCTACCATGAAGTTCTGCACGCCCTTCTTCTTGAGGAATCTCGCTACCACATCGGTGCCATATCCCTTGGCAATGGCAGAGCAGTCGAGCATCGTCTTCGGATTTTTCTTGATGACGTAACCATCCTGCAGGGAAACGGTGTGGAATCCCACGATGGCACGCAGACTGTCGATGGTCTGTCGGGTAGGAGGGTTACCGGTCTTGAAACCGAATCCCCAGGCATTCACCATAGGTGCCACGGTGATATCGAAGGCTCCGTCTGTATCTCCGGAAATCTTCTCGGCGAGTTGGAATACCTCGCTGAACATCTCATCTACCTTCACCTTTTCATTGCGGTTGACGCGGGAGATGATGGAGGTCTTGTTGAACGGGGAGAGTGAATTATCCACCTTCTGCAATTCTGCCTCTATCTCTTTCTGATAGTTGGTGTCACTCTGGTAAGTGATGTGATAGATGGTGCCGAATACCATACCCTCATCTTTCTGGAATGGGGTGTTGCGCTGCTGGCGTATCACGAAGATACTGCCTATGATCAGAATGAGCAGAAAAGGTATCTGCCAAATCAGTTTCTTATTTTTCATTGTCTTGCTTACATTATATCTCAAGTGTAACGTTAAAGGTGCCGCCTAATCTGGAACTGCCTTGCTTTCCGAAGCCTGGCACATAGTAGCAGTTGCCTATTTCGCCATCCTTCTTAGCCAATCGGCGCTTGTATTGGAAGCTCCATCCCATGCGGACGGGCCCCAGATCTTGGCATCTACTCCGAAGACTCCTTCCAGCCAGTGATAGTTACTCTTCACGCCTTCGGCTCCATAAGGAACATCGCCACCCCATACCGGATCCTTGATAGGAGGAGAGGTGACATCGTATTTAAAGGATGTGAAACCGTAGCGGAAGCCACCGAACAGACGGTAATCGTCGTGCTTGTTCTTCAGCAGGTTCCAGTCTATACCGATGCGGGCATAGGGAGCGCTGGTCTTGTAATTGATCTTCGTGCTCTCGTCGCTGGCATCAGCCTTGCCATATCCCAGCTCGAAGACCGGATAGTACTTGTCCTTGAGATTGACACGGAGGGAAGCCTCATACTGTCCGTAATCGCTGACCATCAACTGAACCGGTCCGATGACATCTACTCCCACAGCTATTCCGCGGAAGAGTGGGATGGTATCCTTCTCCACAGTAGCCATCTTCTTCTGGTTCTGTGCATTCGCAGAAGCACCTCCCAGCATCAGAAGACAAGCCAGAAGGAAAGCTCCTTTCTCTACAGCTTTTGTCATCTCCAAAGAAACAGCTTTGGTTATCCCCATGAAAGCTGTCTTAGTGGCGATTGCCGAAATAGATATAGAAATGTGCTTTAGATGCATCATAATTTACCTCTTTATTGTTGATGACTATCGAGTCGATGTAGTTATGAGTGGTCTTCACCTCCGTAATGGTATGGAAGAATGACGGACCGCAATCTACAGACTCGAAATGCGAATAATTTTCCTTCTTCACGGTCACCGTGTCTTTCCACACCTGATGATCGCGGTTGCGAATCTCGAAGTAGAAAACATCCTCCGGCTGATGATAACTCATCGGAAGAATGAAACTATCTACTTTCACATCCTTGTTGATGAGCACGCTGTCGGTGCCCGCTGTCTTGGTGGTCGAGATGGTCATGGTGTCCTGCAGGGTCTTGATGTTGCCCATCAGCTTGTACTTGGTGTAAGTCGTGTTGTTGAGCGGGCAGTCGAGGGTGGAGCATCCCACCACCGTGAGCACCATCATCAGGATGACCATTGGTATTATTTTCCGCATCTTATTTCCTTTTCTATTTGATAATCGTTACGGTTTGGATTCTGACGGCTGATCAGGTCGCCCAGGAATCCGGCAAGGAAGAACTGGCTACCCAGTACCATAGCGATGAGCGCAATGTAGAAGTATGGGGAGTCGGTGATGAGATGACCATATACGCCATGGTAGAGGTCGATGCTCTTGTCGATGCCCAAGCCGATGAGCGAGAGGAAGCCGATGAAGAACACGAGACTGCCCAGGAATCCGAATACATGCATTGGCTTCTTGCCGAAGTTGCTGAGGAACCAGAGGGTCATCAGGTCGAGATAGCCGTTTACGAAACGGTTCCAGCCCATGAACTTGGAGGTTCCGAACTTGCGTGCCTGGTGGTGAACTGGTTTTTCGCCAATCTTGGCAAAGCCGGCGTTCTTGGCAAGATATGGGATGTAGCGATGCATCTCGCCATATACCTCGATGTTCTTGACTACTTCGCGGCGATAAGCCTTCAGTCCGCAGTTGAAGTCATGGAGATTATGGATTCCGCTTACCTTGCGGGCTGTAGCATTGAACAGCTTGGTAGGGATGGTCTTGCTGAGAGGGTCGCCCTGCTTGCGGTTCTGCTTGTAACCGGAAACGAGGTCGTAGCCTTCCTTGGTGATCATCTGATAGAGTCCCGGAATCTCATCAGGAGAATCCTGCAGGTCTGCATCCATGGTGATGACAACATCTCCCTGTGCCTCCTTGAATCCGCAATAGAGTGCCGGACTCTTTCCGTAGTTGCGACGGAACTTGATGCCCTTTACCTGCTCGAACTTCTCGGCAAGTTCTTCTATGACATTCCATGAACGGTCGGTAGAACCGTCGTTCACGAAGATAACTTCGTATGTGAAATCGTTGGTGTCCATCACTCGCTTGATCCAAGCAAAGAGTTCTGGCAATGATTCTTCCTCGTTGAAAAGAGGAACAATAACTGAAATATCCATTTTCTTATGTTATGTTTTAAGATTTTCTAATTCGTTTCTTTGAATAGATGGCAGCGAGAATCGGGCTGATTATTGCGCCTGCTACCAGGTCGGTGATCATGAACATGGATGCCCATGCGATAGGCTTCATCATCGTGATGGCATCGAAGAGGGCTTTGGTTTCCTCTGCAGTCAACTGATAAGCCTGGGCTATCATCTGGTAGTTGGTCTGGAGCTGGGTCATAAACATGCCGGTGTTCATGAATCGGAACCAGAGATACTGCACGATGGTGAGCAGCAGGGTGGCATAGAAGAATGTCTGGACACAGTAATACAATCCGTGCTTGAAGGAGATATGACCTTCTCTTACCACATCACGGAAATATTTCAAACGCTTTCCCACCACAAATGGAGTGGAGAGGATGAGGAGATTGGAAAACAATCCCAATATCTGGTATTTCGGGTCGGCTGCTAGCATGGTACAAACGAAACTAGCTACCCATACGATACCAAGCAGGGTACCGTCTTGACGGGCAAAAGCCTTGGTCTGTTTGATCTTACCTGTATCAATCACAAAAATCTTGATCTTCTGATCAGGGGTGTCGAACTTTGTCTGGCTCTGCTCGTCGTTCTTCTTTTCTTCTTGCTTCTCGTTATTTTCTGTATTCATTGTCTTAATGTATTTCTACGAATGTAATATATCAATTTGCAAAAATACAACTTTTTTATTATATAAGGTGTAAAGGGGGAGAATATTTATAGATAATTAAAGATAGAATGGTTTTAAAAACAAAAAAAGGAACCTTCTGAAAGAAGATTCCTTTTTTGAGCCTCTTGTCGGATTCGAACCAACGACCCCGAGATTACAAATCACGTGCTCTGGCCAACTGAGCTAAAGAGGCGGGTGGACAAGCGATTCATATCGCACCGCTACAACCAAGTACCCTTGCTATGTTCCCATCCTGGGGGATTCCGAGGGAGCTGGTCGTATGAGACTTGTCCGTCTCATATACTTGAAAGCGGTTATTGCTTTTAAGCGAGTGCAAAAGTACTGCAATTTTCTGAACCTGCCAAATTTTTCAATGAAAAAGTTGATAATGTTAACGTTTATTTAGAAAAAGGAGGCAGATAATTGCCCCCTTTTTTCTATTACACCTTATTATATTTAACAGAAGTGATATTTTATATTTAGCGGAAGAGACTTTTAAAAATCAACTACCGTGATGCCAGCACCGCCGAATTGAACATGCTCATCGGCATAATGCGTTACATTTGGAACGCTGCTCAGGTACTGCCGGATGAGCTGTCGGAGAATTCCATTGCCCTTGCCATGAAGAATTCTAACTCTTGGCATACCTACCAGGATGGCATCGTCAATGAAATACTGAACGGCATTCAGTGCTTCATCGCCACGCATACCTCGAACATCCAGATCCTGATGGAAATTGGTCTTGTGAGCATCAATCGTCTTGCGGGTCTCCTTGCTGATACCATAAGAAGCCAGGTTTTCCTTGCGCTCCTCGGTCTTATCTACGTTTTCGGCTGTGGCTGTGGCGTGTTCCAGTCTGTTGAGGCGCATCTTGGTACGCATGCCGCCAAAAACAGCCGTGGCAGTATCGCCGTTGATGCTCTCTACCTTTCCTATCGTAGTCAAGCCCTTGATTCGTACGGTATCGCCCACCTGGATTTCTCGCTTGCTGTCGCTCTGTACCTTGCTCTGTGCATTTCGCAGAGCTGCAGCCGCCTTCTCCTGGTTCTCCTTTTTCTCAGCCTGGCGCTTGGCATGGCGCTCCTTGCGCTGCTGGATCTGGGCAATCTTGCGGGCAATCTTGTCGTCCGATTCCTTGGTGTCAATCTCTTGAACCTCCTGCTTGAAGGCATCGAGTTCCTGACGGATGCGACGGGTTTCCTCCTTCTCTGCCTGACTCTCTCGAATCTCTCGGATGGCATTCTCAATCTTCTTGTTGCTCTCCTTCAGGAGTTCTGCAGCTTTCTCCTTCGCTTTCTTGAGAATCGCCTTTCTGCTGCGCTCGATATCCTCGATGTCGCTTTCATATTTCGAGATGGTCTTCTCCATATCCTTCTCGCGCTGATGGATATTCTGGCGCTTGTTCTCCCAGTATCGCTTGTCGCGGACGATATCCTGCAGGTACTTGTCGCTCTGGATATATTCGGAACCTACGATGTCGGATGCCTCCTTGATGACTTCTTCCGGCAATCCGATCTTTCTTGCGATTTCGATGGCGAAAGATGAACCTGGACGTCCGATGGCGAGCTGGAAGAGTGCCTTCATCTCATGACGGTCGTAAAGCATGGCGCCGTTTACCACTCCCTCGTGACTGTCGGCAAAATGCTTCAGGTTCTGATAGTGGGTGGTGATGACGCCGTATGCCTGCTGCTTGCAGAACTTGTCGAGTACGGCTTCGGCGATGGCACCGCCAATGCCCGGTTCGGTACCTGTACCAAACTCATCTATCAGTATGATGGTGTCGCCATTGGCTGCCTTCATCATATTCTTCATGTTCAAGAGGTGAGAAGAGTAGGTACTCAGGTCGTTCTCCAGACTCTGTTCATCACCGATGTCTATCATGATGTTCTGGAAAACACCCGTCTTGGAACGCTCGCTCACCGGGATGCTCAATCCGCATTGCAGCATATATTGAAGCAGACCTACGGTCTTGAGACATACGGATTTACCTCCGGCGTTAGGTCCCGAGATGATGAGGATGCGCTTATCCTGTGTCAAGGTGATGTCGAGTGGCACTACCTTCTCGTTCTTCTTCTGCAGGGATTGCTGAAGGAGTGGGTGGATGGCACGGATCCAATCCACGTGTGGATGGTCTTCTACCTCTGGCTCTATCGCCTTGAAAACATCGGCGAGTTTCTGTTTAGCCTGAATCAGGTCGATGATGGCGAGGAAGCGGTAGCTGTCCAATATTTCCTTGGAGAATGGGCGTACCTTGTTGGTGAAATCGGTAAGGATTCGGATGATCTCCTTTCTCTCTTCACCTTCCAATTCGCGCACACGGTTGTTGGCCTCCACCACTTCGGTTGGCTCGATAAAGACGGTCTTGCCGGTGGCACTCTCGTCGTGAACGATACCCTTGATTCGGCGCTTGAGGGTAGGGATGACTGGGATAACCAGTCGGCCGTCGCGCAGGGTTGGGGTTACATCTTTCTCTACGATGCCTTCGCTCTGTGCCGAGCGCAGAATACTATATAAGGTACGCGAGATACTTCCCTCTGTCTTTGCCAGTTCTCTGCGAATCTGGAGAAGTTCTGGGGTCGCATTATCGCGAATCTTACCAAACTTGTCGAGAATCTGGTCGATGCGCTGGATCAGCTGTGGGAAGGTCATGACGTCTTTTGAAAGGCGATGGAGGGCAGGGTAAGGATACTGCTTTTCTCTGCGCCAGCCATCTTCAGGTTCGCCGTGACCATCATCTTCGTCGCTATGATTCAGAATCTTTACCATCCCTGCGATGGTGGCAAGCGAACGTCTTAAATCGAACAGTTCATCCTCTTCTAAGTGGGTGTTTTCCACACGGATACGGAGGATGCTTTCTCTTACGTCATAGAAATATTGAAGGGGAAAGTCTTCTACTTCCTCCATCAATCTGCGGAACTCACGCACCTGCATGAGCCACTCGTTAACGAGTTCTGCGTCGCTGCTGAAAGACATCTTGTCCACCTGTTCCTTGCCAAGTGGAGAGAGACATCTTTCGCGCAACATTTTACGGATTTCATTGAATCCTATCTTGTTTTCAAAATTATCTGGATAAATCATGGGTGCAAAAGTACAACTATTTTGGCTAACTACCAAACATTTGAGCCATTAAGTGTGTTCTTGGCGCCTCGGGGTGTTAATCTTTGTCTGATATCTGCCAGGTATTCCTTCCAGTTGTATTCGTGTCGTCGGTTCCATACGTCACCCAGGAAAGCTGCTCCGCCGAAGTTCCAGGCGCGCAGCTGGGGAATGAATTGAGGGATGACGCCGCCAAGGGCAATCACCTTTTCATTAATGATGCTGCTGTTGCCTGCATCTTCCAAATCTCTGTTGGAGAAGGAATGATTGTAGCCTTTCTTCGAAATGCTGTCGAAGATTGGACTGAGGAATACGTAATCGAATTGTGGCTTTGATTCCTTTGGAAAATCAGGATTAGCGTTATTTACCGACTGGGTGACTTCCTCGAAACTGTGGCAGGAGCGGGAGAGACTTCCCTGGAAGTTCTCTGGAATCTGGCTGTTTCTCCGGTTGAGGTGAATGCCATGGAGATGGTATTTCTCGCAGAGTTCGAAGTGGTCGTGAATCACGATTTGAGGATACCATTTCGGGTCAATCTTCTGGAGCAGTTGCTCGCATTCTTCTGGTGATGAATCGGGTTTGCGCAGATGGAGCAGATCGATTCCTGCTTCAAAAAGCTGGTCGATGTACTTTGCTTCATGCGAAATAAAGGTTGGTGTTGTGATAATAATCCATTTCATTTCTTCTTGCTTTTAGGTATTTTGAGATTAATGATTATGATAGTTTACTTGCTATGAAAGCTTGGGGGAGAAGCTTTCATAGCATAGAGTTTCTTTCCTAGCTTCTGGCCTTTCCCCTAAAACTGTTTCTTACGAGTGCAGATTCGCAGTTCTGGCAGAGTGCTTCTGTGGCAGTATGGTGCTTGAAGCCTTCTATCATTGCCTGGGCACGAGGTGAAGAGAGGATTTCTTCGAGTGACTGATGGAGCAGGTTGCCCAAAATGACATCGCCGTTATGGTCGAGACAGCAAGGTACGAGACTTCCGTCGGCAAGAACGCCTATCTGCTTCAGCAATGCTTTGCAGAAGACTTCCCTGTTTTCATCTTTGTTCTTGTTATCATCCCCTTTCTTGATGTCGTTTTCGAAGTTTGGCCATTCGAATTTCCGGTCAAACTCCAGATATAGATGATCGCAAAGTCGGAACCCGTCAGGGCGTTCTTTCCATGGCTTGGGTACGTATTTCTCGATGAGTCGCATCACTTCCTCGTTTTCCTTGTCCCTTCCTCCTTGGTTCCAGAGGCGCAATACCATACAGGTGCCTTGAGCGGCGGCCTGTGTGGAGAAAGTCATCACCTCATCCATATAGCTGGAGAGTTCTTCCTTTGCATTGCTTTCATGGGAATGGAGGGAGAGTTGTATCTTGTGGGGTAGGGTATCGAGGAGTTCCATGGCACGGTGCAGGAGGGTTCCGTTAGAGGTAAGCACCGTCTTGAATCCTTTCTCGCGTGCCGTTGTGATAAACTGTGGCAGCAGGGGATGGAGCAGGGGCTCACCCATCAGGTGGAAATAAAGGAAACAGACCTTTCCACGGATCTTGTCGGTGAGCAGGTTGAATTCCTCTGCACTCAACAGTCGCTTTTCCCGGGTGTGCTTGGGACAGAAGTGACAGTTGAGGTTACAGGTATTTGTGATTTCTATGTAACAACGATCAATCATTCTTTGTCTTTTCTCTTCTCTGTTTTTATCAGCTTTTTCATGAGCGGCTTATTGTTTTCGCTCTTTTTCAGCTTTTGGTAAATAATGATTTTGGTTCGTAGAAGTGGTTCACCGGACCGTGACCTTCTCCAATTTTAATGTCCTTACCTGCCAGGATGGCACCTGAAAGATAGGTTTAGCCATAGCTATGGCTGTATTCATATCCATTTCTCTTGCCAGGTAAGAGGTGATGGCAGAGGATAGGGTGCAGCCGGTGCCGTGGGTATTGCGGGTGTTTACGCTGATGCCACGATAGCTGGTTTTCTGCTTTCCGCCCTCGAAGAGGTAGTCTATCTTCTCCTCTCCATCAAAATGACCGCCCTTGATCAATACATATCTGCATCCCAGTTTGCTGATGGCAGCTGCGGCAGCTTTGATATCTTCTACATTTTCTATTTTTCTATTGGCAAGAATTTCTGCCTCAGGGATATTTGGGGTGAGCAGGGTGGCTAAAGGCAGCAGTTCGGTGTTGAATACATCGAGTGCATCCTCCTGCATCAGTCGGCAGCCACTGGTAGATACCATAACTGGGTCGATAACGAGATGCTGGAAGCTTTCCTGGTATTTCTTGAGGGTTTCTGCGATGGCACGAATGGTATCGCAATCATTTACCATACCTATCTTTATAGCATCAGGGTGGATATCTTCCATCACGGCCTCTATCTGTCCTTTCACGATTTCCGGTTCTACATTCTGGATGCCATACACTCCCTTGGTGTTCTGTACGGTGATGGCTGTGATTGCGGAAGCGGCATATACGCCCAATGCCGACATCGTCTTGATGTCTGCCTGAATGCCAGCTCCTCCGCAACTGTCAGAACCGGCTATAGTTAATGCTGTGTAGTATCTCATATCTCCTTTTTTTGTATGTTACTTTTGCAGAAGTATAGTCGTTTTTATATCTATATTGCAAAAGTACAATTATTTATTGAATTATCACCCTCTTTTATGGAAAAATTTGATGGTTGGGCTTACTTTTTATTCATTATTGAACTTTTGTATGTGGTTCGAATATGAGCTGAAAGCTTAAAAGCTCTGGAAACTGTACGCCCTGAAAGTTTAGTAATATCAAAGATCTTAGTAATATCAAAGATCTAGGAAGGTGATATAAAAGAAAAAGCCTTCTGAAATTTCTTTCAGAAGGCTCTTGCGGAGAGAGAGGGATTCGAACCCCCGGTACCTCTCGGTACGACGGTTTTCAAGACCGTTGTAATCGACCACTCTACCATCTCTCCAAATTCGGTCTGGATGACTATAGCTTGGTTTTCTTAAGCGGGTGCAAAGGTACTACTTTTTTTTGAATCCACCAAATTTTAAGGGGATAAATTTGCAAAAAATATTTAAGATGGATAATAATTCTCCTTTCACAGAATGTGTATTGTGTTGAAAATAAGAATGTTAAGTGTGAAAGGAAAAATCTCTTTATTTTGAGATGGTAATTGATGGCTAAGCTTAAATCTGGCGATGTTCCTTGCTCCGATAGGGAATAGTGGGTGTCTTGATAACCAGCAAGGGTTCGTCACACGCATACGTATAGATATTTTTTCTCGAAAAAAGTATCAAAGTCTCATTGTTTATATAAAACCTAATGCTATATATCTAACATTCAGATGGTTTTATAGAATGAGACTTCTCTGAATATATAGAAAAAAGTATCATAGAAGTATCATAAATAATGGAAATGTATGTAAGCGGCTCGTAAACGGCTCCGCGTTTATACCTTGCATAAAAAAAAAAAGCAGTAACAGCTGATTAAACAAATGCTGCTACTGCTTTTTCCATCGGTCAGGAAGTATGTCTCTATATTTCTCCAATGGGGTATTCGGTTGCCATTCAATGGTCTTTTCTATGACATCGCTAATGTATTCAAACAGATTGATGCCATTCAACTTGCATGAGATAGCTATAGAATATAGGATAGCTCCCCGTCTTGCTCCTTCGTGCGAACCAAAGAACAACGAGTTTCTTCTTGATAACGATATGTATCTTTGGATTCTCTCAATGTAGTTGTTATCAAGAGCCGTATCACCTCTTTTGAAGATGTCACAAATGGCATTATATTCATTAAGGGCATAACCAACCGCCTGCGCCAAGGTAGACTTGGGCAGCAGATCCTTCCTGGAAGATATTTCCTCCAGTTTCTCCAATAAATCCTGTAAAATGTCCGGTGCATATGACTGCCGATAGGCTAGATGGTCTTCAACGGTCCATCCATTTACCCCAACCTTATGTTTTTTGTCTTCTCGATAAAATCTGTTGATGATATCTACGACTTTCTGAGCATCCTTGTCCTCCTTGCCGCAGTCGATGAAGTCTCTCTTGACATGCTGTAGGCAGGCGA
>NZ_QSIG01000046.1:0-21888 GCF_003468525.1 Prevotella sp. AM34-19LB
TCAGTTCTTCCAGCAAACTGCTTTGGAACCTGAACGAAGTTGGGATTCTTGCTGCTGTTGTTGACATAATCATTAATATTTTAAATTAGTTCTGCAAATATACATCAAATCCCTGACAACACAAAGTTTTTTTGTGATTTTAACACATAATATTCCCCCAACCTGCAAACTGCGGGCTGGGGGGTATGAAACAGGTAGAAGAAAGATACATCAGCTTGCTGTGCGACAAGGTATTCGACCGTCTCTTTGAGGAAGCCGAGATTGCCAAGTTCACACCTCAGGAAATGAGGGAGTATGAAGCAAGTAAGATGGCATACCGGGATATCAAGAACTCCATTGATACGGCGAAGCAAGAAGGTCTTGCAGAGGGTATGGAAAAATATGGAGAAAGGTATGAACCAGAAAGCCCTGGATATTGCCAGGAACATGCTTGCTGATAGCGTTGACATCAATCTGATCATGAAGTATTCCGGTCTTACCCAGGAGCAGATAGAAAAATTGAAATAAGATATTATCTCAGAGGTAACAGATAAGAAATCCCCCATCCTATTTTCGCAAGCAGGATGGGGGATATTTTATTAACGGATTAAACTCCGTGCTCTTTCTTTGCCTTATATTTGAATTCATCAAATCCATTACCATATACGCCAATCACTGCGCTCTGGCTGACGAAGGCGTGTGGATCAATCTCTGATATCATGCGGAAGATGATGGGTGCCTGGCGCTGCTTGGCAAGCACGAACAGCATCTTCACATCCTGACCGGAATAGAAACCTGAGGCATTCACCACCGTAACTCCTCGCTCGGCATCCACATTGATGCGCTTGCCTATCTCCTCATACTTCTGGGAGATAATGAAGAACTGCACACTCCTGCGGCGACTGTTTACCACCTGGTCGATGCAGAATCCCTGCACGCAAAGTACCACATAACCATAGAAGATCTTCTCGATGTCGTGGACTACCAGATAACTGGAAGTGATGATGACGATATCGCAAATCATAATCACTCTACCGAGAGATATGTCACGGTACTTGTTGACAATGGCTGCAATGATATCCGTACCACCCGTACTGCCTCCTACCGAGAAACCTAAACCAATACCGCAGCCGCAGAATACGGCTCCCAGAAAGGCTGACCACAATGGCTGGTCGTGAAGCAACTCTGGTATCACGAGATAGCCTGAAGAGATAAGGGAGGTCAATGCAGTGACAATAGCTACAGCATAGACGGTTTTAAGACAGAATTTAAATCCCAGGATTTTCAATCCCGCCAACAGCAGGGCGCCATTGGCAATCAAATAAGGAATTTGAACCGGACAGCCTGTAGCCCAATAGATGATACTGGCCACACCAGGCAATCCACTTGCCGTTACGTTAATCGGCAATAAGAACACATTCCATCCGATACAATAGGAAATCATTCCTATCGCAATCATCACGTAATCTTGTACTGATTTCCACAAGGGTCGAGGTGAATTCATTGTTTTTAATTAATAGTTTATAATTGATAATGTTTGGTTTTACCAGAATTTATGCTGCGCTTCTGACCACTCAAAGCCCTGAGTAGCCACTTTCGCCTCTAAGGCAGCGCGATTTACATTAAAGTGATTACAAATCTCATCGAGTGTATCAAACTCGTGGTCACGAAGCAGGAAGTTGATAGCACTTACCAGCATCGGAACATCATTCATCGGTAACTTATCCATTTTTTATAATGTTTAATATTTACTTGAGGCACCATGCCTCTTTCGGGGTGCAAAGGTACAGCTATTTTTAGACAAAACAAAAAAAAATCCCGGCAATCTTTACCGATTGCCGGGATTTTATAAATTATTGATTATTTATGCATTCGCTGCCACTGAAATCCAGTCGAATACGAATGAGCAAATACCGAATGCTACGATACCTACCGTGCAGATAGCAAGCGCCAACTTGGTTGAGCATGCGCTCTGGAAAGTAGGAAGCGGATTGTCGCTATGCTTGATGAACATTGCCTTCACGATGAGCAGATAGTAGTACAAGCTCAATACAGTGTTAACCAAGGCAATGAATACGACGCCGTATGCCCATCCACCGAGGGTGGTATAGATATCAGCTCCCTGTACCGCTGCCATGAACACGAAGAACTTAGAGAACATACCTGCAAATGGAGGAATACCACCCAATGAGAACAACGCCAAAGTCATCAGGAATGCCAGACGTGGATTGGTCTTGTACAAACCATTGTAGCTGTCCATCTGAACAGTGCCGTTGTTGTGCTCCTCGATAGAAGCAATGATGGCAAAGACGCTCAGGTTGGCTACTACGTAAATCAATACATAGTAAGTCAGGGCTGTAACGCTCATCGCTGAGTTGCCTACCACTGCCAGCATGATGTAACCTGCCTGAGAAATAGAAGAGAATGCCATGAAACGCTTCAGGTCGCTCTGACGGATGGCAAACAGGTTGGCGATAGTGATAGAAAGTACAATCACGATGTAGAGCAATACGGTCCAGTACTCTACCATTGGCTGGAACACCTTCATGAGGATGGCGCAGAGTGTGAACGCTGCAGCACCCTTAGATACTACTGACAGATAACCTGTAACAGTAGTTGGTGCACCCTGGTATGAATCGGCTGTCCAGAAGTGGAAAGGAACCAAGGAAATCTTAAAGCCCAAACCACTGAAGAAGAATACCATACCAGCGATGGTCAATGGAGACGCAGTGATGACGTTAGCCATATCCTCGAAGTACAAAGTACCGCAAGCTGCATAAAGCAGAGAGATACCGTAGATCATCACACCGCTAGAGAAAGTAGCGGTCAAAACGAACTTGGCACCTGCCTCAGCAGAATTGTGACGGTACTTATCGAATGCTACCAAGCAAGCCATTGGCACGGATGCCATTTCGAGGCCGAGGAAGAACAGGAGGAAGTGGTTGGCACTTACCATCATGTTCATACCGAGCAAGGTAGAGATAATCAACATATAGAACTCACCCTCCTTGAAGGCTGTGTCCTCACGGCTCAACCACTCCTTGGCCTGTACCATCACGATGAGGGTACCCAAAGCCAGGATAGTCTTCAAGACACCGGCAGCAGGACCCGTGGTGTACATGCCGCCAAATGCCTCTGCGGCTTCTGTAGGGTAGATGTTGAAACAGATGTGAGTCAGCATCAAGAGACATACCAGAGGATTGAACCACTTACGGTCTGCGCTCTTGGAACTGCAGAAGTCAGCAATAAAAGTGATCAACAGAACTACCATCAAGGAAGCTTCTGGAAACATATTTAAAAATTGACTGTAATTCATTTCTTCTGATATTTATTACATGATTACACTAAAGATAGGACCTACAGCGTCCATGATAATCTCCTCTGCCCAGAGTGGGAACATACCGAGACCTGCAACGCAGGCGATAAGACCTGCTACAGCGATACGCTCGTCCCAGGTAGCATCGTGGAGCTTCTCCAACTTTGGATTAGGAACCTTCTGATAAAGGATTTTACCAACACAACGCAGGATGTAAACCGCTGTTACTACGATGGAAGTACATGCGATGATGGTACATACGCGATGGAATGTATCTGCATTCTGGAAAGAACCTACGAAGATGGTCATCTCGGCTACGAAACCTGAGAAACCTGGCAAACCGAGGTTAGCCAAACCAGCTACCGCATAACCTACAGAAAGGAATGGGATGATCTTCATCAAACCACCCAGGTAACGTACGTCACGTGTACCAGCCTGATGGTAAATCATACCGATAACGGCGAAGAAGAGGGCGGTCATCAAACCGTGAGACAACATCTGGAGGATTGCACCAGTAGCAGCTGTCTCAGTCATCATACAGAGAGCGAAGAGCACCATACCACAGTGAGATACTGATGAGTAAGCGTTGATGTACTTCAAGTCGGTCTGTACACAAGCTGACAAAGCACCATATACGATAGAGATGGTAGTCAGCACGAGGAATACCTTGATCCAGAATCCGTGAGTAGCAGCTGGCAAGAGGAACATGGCGATACGGAAGCAACCGTAACCACCGAGCTTCATCAATACACCGGCGTGCAACATAGATACAGCTGTAGGCGCACTTGCGTGACCGTCAGGAGACCATGTATGGAATGGGAACAGCGCACCGAGGATACCGAAACCGATGAAGAGCAATGGGAAGAACACGTTCTGCACGCTCTCTGGGATAGCATGGGCACCATTGGTATGGTGAGCGATATCCAGGATTTCGAAGGTCTGAGCACCACTGTAGAAGTAGATACCCAGGATACCGATGATGAGGAGTGCAGAACCACCCATCAACATCAAGGTCAACTTCATGGCAGAATACTCCTTCGCACCACTACCCCATACACCGATCAAGAGGTACATAGGAATCAGCGCTACCTCATAGAACATGAACATGGTGAACATGTCGATAGAGATGAAGAAGCCATATACACCGATGCTCAGGAGTGTGAACCAGAGGAAGTATTCCTTCTTCATTGGCTCCATCTGCCAGGAAGCAAATGTACCTGTGAACACGATGATGGATGTCAAGAGAATCATCACCACTGAGATACCATCCACACCGAGTGAATAGTTGATGTGCAATGGTTCAAACCAAGGCACACAGTAGGTGAAGAGCATCGGAGCTTGGTCGGCTGGCATTGTCTCACGAGCTTCGAGAAATGCAAACACCAAATAGATGGAGAGTGCGAGCAATACGCTGGCACCGGCTACCATCACACCACGAACCTGCTTATCGTTGCGAGCCAACCAGAGGCCGAGCAACATCAGGAGTGGTACTATGACGAATATACTTAAATTCATTTCTTTTCTATTTACTTAATTGTGAGACATTCATTAAAGAAGAGCGAGCAGACACAGGGTCAATGCCACGGTACCGGTGAGGAACCAGATAGCATAGCTGCGAACATCACCACTCTGCCATGGACGGATAGTCTCGCCTGCCTCCTGTGCACCCCAAGCCATGAAGTTGAAGGTACCATCGATGACACGACGGTCGAACCATGCGATTGGCTTTGAGAACAGACCGAAGACAATCTTGTGAGTGAAGAACTGCCAAGCATCGTCGATATAGAAACGGTTCAAGGCTGCCTTGTGCAACTTAGGCATCTTCTTAGCCAAAGCGTCTGCCAATGGAGTCTTCTTAGGAGCATACATGTAAGTAGCCAGACCAATACCGATGATTGCAACAATCACAGATGTAGTTGCCACGCTCATGTCGATATGGATATCGTAGCTCTGACCTGTAGCAGATACGAAGTGACCGAAAGGAATCAGACCGCAGAGGCAAGAGATGATGGCGAGGAATACCAATGGACCCCACATCACGAATGGAACCTCCTGTGGCTTGCGACGGTTCTCTGGATCCAGCTCATAGTAGCTCTGTCCCCAGAAGATCACGTAGTAGAGACGGAACATATAGAATGCTGTCATACCGGCAACTACTGTCATGAACCAACCCATGAATGGTGAGAACTGGAAGCATGCTGAGATAATCTCATCCTTTGACCAGAAACCTGCGAATGGAGGAATACCTGCAATCGCCAAGCAACCGATGAGGAAGCAGATGTTGGTAATAGGCATGTACTTGTGCAGACCGCCCATGTACTCCTTGAAGTTGCTGCCGATGATGACGATGATGGCACCAGAGCAGAGGAAGAGCAATGCCTTGAACATAGCGTGGGTAAACAGGTGGAAGATACCAGCCATGTAACCCAAACCACCGTGGTGGTTATCTACAGCAAAGCAGACACCGAGTGCTACGAGCATGTAGGCAATCTGAGAAATAGTAGAGAAAGCCAGACCACGCTTGATATCACGCTGGCAGCAAGCTACGGCTGCTGCATAGAATGCGGTGAAGGCTGCAATGTAAGCTACATAGTGCAATGCCTCAGGAGCATACTGTACCCAGATTGGGAAGAGGCTGGCTACCTGATATACACCGGCTACAACCATGGTAGCGGCGTGGATCAACGCAGAAACAGGGGTTGGACCCTCCATCGCATCTGGCAACCAGATGTGCAATGGGAACATCGCACTCTTACCGGCACCACCGATGAACATGAGGAACAACGCTGTTGGCATGACCCAAGCTGCACCTGCCAAAGCTGAGTTGAGCTCTGGCTGAGCATTCAAGTCGTAGTTGAAGGTTCCTACATAGAAGCTGTAGAACAGGATACCAATCAAGAAGAAGAGGTCAGCGAAACGGGTAACGATGAACGCCTTCTTGCTGGCATGAACTGCAGCATGCTTTGGATAGTAGAAACCGATGAGCAGGTATGAGCACACACCCACCAACTCCCAGAAAAGATACATCTGGAAGATGTTGGTAGCTACTACCAAGCCCAACATAGACATGGTGAAGAGGCTCAGGTAAGCGTAGAAACGCTGCATACCCTTCTCATATTCCTCAACCTTGTAGTTCTCATCACGCTCTGCCATGTAGCCGAAGCTGTAGATGTGAACCATGAAGCTGACGGTGGTAATCACGATGAGCATCAATACGGAGATTGGGCTCAGGCGGAAACCGATGTTGAAGGTGAGCAACTCAGTAAACTTCAACCATGTGAAATTAAATACGGTAACAGTTGGGTACATACCTGTAGAGGCATCACGACCCACTGCAAAGAAGTACTCGTATGCTGTATAGACAGACATGGCGAATACACAGCCCATCAATACGGTACCGATGAGTGCTGCTACCGGTCTTTTCATCTTCATACCCACAAGTCCCAGAACCAGGAAGCTCAGGAATGGCAGAAGAAGTATCAAAAATGCATAATTGTATTCCATTGTCTTTTAGAATTTCATGTTTTCAATACTGTTCACCTGGTCACTGTGATAGTTGCGGTAAACGTTGATAATAATAGCGAGCGCTACGGCTGTCTCGGCTGCTGCTACTCCGATAGAGAACAATGTGAAGAAGAAACCTTCCAACTGTCCTGGGAAGAGGATGCGGTTGAACACAGCGAAGTTCAAATCGGCTGCATTCAATACAAGCTCTACGGAGATGAGCATGGCTACGAGGTTACGGCGTGTACAGAAGCCATAGACTCCGATGAAGAACAAGAGTGCTGAGAGCACGAAGAAATATTGTACTGGAATCATTTCTTATCCTCCTTTCTTGCGATTAAGATACCACCGATGATACATGCCAACAGGAATACGGAGATGAACTCGAATGGCAATACATAGCCATACTTGTCTGCACCTACCAGGCAGAACCTACCTGCTCCATTGGCACCTCGGTGTCGGCTACAGTTGCAGCCATATCAATAAAGTGATTCTTCAACACGATGACTGCCAAGGTGACGAAACCTACGAGGCAGACAAGTGCGCGGCCCAAGATCTTGCTACCCTTGACATGCTCCAGGAGACCCTGAAGGGTACGCTTGGATACCAACTGGATAGCGAAGACGTAGAGGATGGTGATACCGCCGGCATATACGGAAATCTGAGCAGCACCCAGATAGGTATAGTCGAGCAGGAAGAACATACCTGCAATACCGAAGAGCACGAACAACAGGAAGGTTGCCGCACGCATGATACGCTTGGTAGCTACGCACATGATGGCTGAGCCAAGGATGACTACTGCCAAGATGACGAACATAAATAAATTAGCTGTTATCATTGTCTAATGTCCTCCTTACTTAGTCTTGGTGTTAAACTTACCGATTTCCAATGGCGCACCACCCTCGATGAGGTTTGGAAGCTACCGCCCTTATATACCTCCTTGTCAAGGTGCATCACCAACTTGTTGCGGTCGAAGACTGCATTCTCGAAATCGTTGACAAACTTGATTGCACCGAAGTTACATGCGTTGACACAGAGCTCGCAGAACATGCAGTCGCCCAAGTCGTACTGGTAATCCACCAACTTGCGCTTCTTCTTGCCTGTCTCTGGATCCTCTACCATCTCGGTCTGAATCTTGATGGTATCGTTAGGGCATGACTTCTCACACAATGTACAACCCACACACTTGTAAGCCTCGTTCTCATCACGAACAAAGACCAGGCGTCCACGGAAACGTGGAGAGATGTGGAGTGTAGTCTTGCGGTTCTCAGGATACTGCTCTGTGCTCTTTGGTGTGAAGTACTCCTTCATGGTGACCTTCATACCAGTAGCGAGGGTCTTCAAACCCGCTGCAATACCGCCGAAATATGAATTGTTAGACATACTTTCTTATTATTATAATAATGTGTATTAAAGATTATCCGTGGATTCCGAATGCTACGCATACTGTCATCAAGATCAGGATGACCAGTGACAATGGCATCAGATACTTCCACTCCAACTTCAGGATCTGGTCGATACGCAGACGTGGGAAGGTCCAGCGTACCCACATCAGGAGCCATACCACCGCGAAGGTCTTACCGAAGAACCAGATGAAACCTGGGATGAGGTTCATCAGATTGTCGAAGCCCTCGATACCGATGTTCAATGGCGCCCAACCACCGAGGAATACGGTAGAAGCGATACCAGAAATCACAAAGAGGTTGAGGTACTCAGCCAGGTAGTAGAAACCGAAGCCCATACCTGAATACTCAGTGTGGTAACCTGCGGTCAACTCACTCTCAGCCTCAGCCAAGTCGAAAGGACCACGGTTAGCCTCAGCATTACCTGCTACGAGGAATACGAGGAAAGCCAGAATAGCTGGCACATGACCCTTGATAATCAACCAGTTCCAAGCACCAGTCTGAGCCTCAACAATACCGCTTACCTGCATGGTTCCGGTGAGGATTACTGCAGAAATCAAACAGAGGCAGAGAGACATCTCGTAAGAAATCATCTGTACGGCACCACGCATGGCAGAAACCACAGAGTACTTGTTGTTAGATGCCCAACCGGCGAGGAATACACCCAAGACACCGATAGAACTTACGGCTGTGATGAGGAATACACCTACGTTGAAGTCGAGAATATGAGCTCCCTTGTTCCATGGAAGGAATGAGAAAGTACCTACAGAGGCAATGATCACGAGGAATGGTGCCATGTAGTAGAGCAGCTTGTCGGCTCTATCCACGGCGAAGATCTCCTTGATCAACATCTTGAGCACGTCGGCGAATACCTGGAAGATACCCCAAGGACCTACACGCATAGGGCCAAGACGGCACTGGAAGTAGGCACACACCTTACGCTCCATGAAGATAAGTACGATAGCGATGAGGGCGTATGCTGTCAAAATGCAGATACCCACGAGCACGCACTCAATCAGAATCGACAGGAAGTCGCCCAAACCCAAGGTCTGGCGAAGCAGATTGTCGATGAATGTTGTTACTATACTAAAATCAAACATAATTATCTATCAATATCAGGGATTACGAAATCGATTGCTGCACCTGTAGTGATGAGGTCGGCGATCTTCTGTCCACGAAGCATTGGGTCGAGCGCACCTGTCAAAGACAAGCCCATCGGACGCATCTTCATACGGTATGGACTCTTGTCACCCTTTGAGTCGAGATATACACCAAACTCGCCGCTGGCACCCTCTACAGAGAAGTACCACTGTCCCTCTGGAACCTTGATGATTGGCTTCTGCTTGATGTAGTACTCACCCTCTGGAATGTTGTCGATCAACTGCTCGATGATGTCCAAGCTCTGATACAACTCCTGGATGTGTACATAGTAACGATCCATTGAATCGCAACCGGTAAGGGTGATTTCCTTCCACTCTACCTTGTCGTACATATCGTATGGATGACGCTTGCGGGTATCGTTCTTCCAACCTGATGCACGACCAGCAGGACCGGTTACGGCATAGTTGATACAATCCTCAAGATTCATTGGTCCTACGCCTTCGAGACGGTTGTGAGTAATCACGTTGTCGCCGAATACGTCGAGGTACTCCTGAATCATCGGACGGAGATACTTGCAGAGGGTCTTCACATTCTGAACGAAGTTAGGGTCAATGTCTGCCTGAAGGCCACCGATACGGTAGTAGTTCTGGATCAGACGGCCACCAGTGGTCTCCTCCATGACGTTCAATACGTGCTCACGGTCGCGCATGCAATAGAGGAATGCGGTCAAGGCACCCAAGTCCTGTGCGGTACAGCCGAGATAGAGCAAGTGAGAGTCGATACGCTGCAACTCATCCATGATGGTACGGATGTAGCGGATACGGTCTGAGAGTTCGATACCCATAGCCTCTTCGATAACGCCTACCAAAGCGTGGCGGTGCATCATCGCAGAAAGATAGTTCAGACGGTCGGTCAATGCCAAGGTCTGAGGATAGGTCATGCTCTCCCACATCTTCTCGATACCACGGTGGATATAACCGAGGTGTGGATAGATGCGCTTCACGGTCTCACCATCGATAACGGTCTGCAGACGGAGCACACCGTGGGTAGATGGGTGGTTAGGACCGATGTTGACAACATACTCATCCTCGTCGAAGCGACGCTTCTCTGTAGCAACCAAGTGACCATCCTCGCTCAGGGAGTACTCCATGGTGAAGTCATCCTCTGGCTCATCAGTACAAGGGAACTTGTTTGCCTCAGGACTCATATCGAAGTCCTTGCGCAATGGATAGCCCTGGAAATCTGTGCGGAGGAAGAGACGGCGCATGTCTGGGTGACCCAAGAACTTGATGCCCACGAAATCGAATACCTCACGCTCCAGGAGGTCAGCCACCTTCCAAAGGTTAATAACTGTAGGAATCACATCACTGCCATCCACCTTCTTGGCGATGGTCTTTACCGAGCAGCGCTCGCTGGTCTGAGTATTCTCGAGAATATAGATACATCCGAGACCTTCCTCACCGAAGTCTTCACCGATGATGGTAACAAGGTAGTCGAAATGCTTCTCGTTCTTCAACTTCGCCATTTCTGAGGCGAAATTATCAAAACTCAATTCAATATTATTCAGTTTCATGTTCTTATACCTTATTATATTAATCAGTTAGACCTTTCTGAGGGTCGAAATCCTCAGGTACTTCAGTTACGATGATAGGCTCCTTGTGTCCGAGCTTCTCGCTGTCAGAGAGGTTCTCGTTGCTCAAGCCGCGAAGACCACCCTTACTCATAGAGAGATCCTTCTCATCCTGAGTCATCTTGTGGTTAGCACCACCGAAGAATTTCTCAACCTTTACCTTACGCTGCAACTGCATCATACCATAAAGGATAGCCTCAGGGCGTGGAGGACATCCAGGGATATAAACATCCACAGGAACCAACTCGCTGATACCACGAACCACATTGTAGCTCTTCTTGAACGGACCACCAGAGATGGCGCATCCACCAACAGCTACCACATACTTAGGCTCAGCCATTTCATCATACAAACGCTTGAACACTGGTGCCATCTTATTGGTGATAGTACCGGCACACATGATCAAGTCAGCCTGGCGTGGAGAGTTACGGGTTACCTCGAAACCGAAACGGGAGAAGTCGTAACGCGCACAACCTACAGCCATGAACTCGATACCACAGCAAGAAGTACCGAGGTCAAAGACCAGAGTGAGTTACTACGTCCCCAGTTGATGGCAGCATCGAGAGAACCGACTACCACGTTAGCACCACCCTCATTGAGCTCCTGCGCAATCTTTTCGAGGGTATCATTGTCCTTAAACTCGTCGTAAGGAATACTCTTGATAGAGGCTCTTTTGTTTACTTCCATTCCAATGCTCCTTTCCGCCAAGCGTATGCAAGGCCAAATACCAATACCAACAGGAAGAACCCGATGCTCACGAGAGCCATTGGTCCAAACTGCTTAACTACAACTGCCCATGGGTAAAGCATTACAGTCTCGATGTCAAACATCAGGAAAAGGATGGCGAAGAGATAGTAGCCGATGTGTGATGGCAACCAAGAGCTGCCACGTGTCGGAATACCACACTCAAAAGGTTCACCCTTTACCGGATTGTATGAACGAGGACCGATCAACTTTGCGATGACATAAGCAGCCACCACCAAGGTTACAGCCGTCAGCAAAACGGTGATAAATAGTGTAAAGTTCATAAAAATTGTTATAACGTTATTTTTGTCTAATTGCTTCTAAGCGGCTGCAAAGGTAGCAAATATTTCTGAAAGAATATAATTTTTAATGTTAAATGTTAAATATCGGGCAAAAAAAGGGTTATTAGATGCTAAAATAGGTTGTATCGGGCATGTATCCGACTGTAATGGATACATATTCGCCAGTGGCGGACAGGCATCCGACACTGCGAATATACGATGTTTCTGTTATAGAATAAGCCTAACTGTTATTTGAATAAGCCAAACAGTTCGGCATCGATGAGATCGGTAACCTTTCGGAAATCCTCAGGATTATCAGCAAACTCCAAGGTATCGCCATCGATGATGATGAGTCGGCCCTTGTAATCCTTGATCCATTCCTCGTAACGGTTGTTCAAGCCCTGGAGATAGTCGATGCGGATGCTCTTCTCGAAATCACGGCCACGCTTCTCGATGTGCTTCACGAGGGTCGGGATACTGCTCTTGATGTAAATCATCAGGTCTGGAAGCTTCACCAGACTGATCATCAAATCGAAGAGATCGGTATAGTTCTTGAAATCCCTGTCGCTCATCATGCCGATATCGTGAAGATTTGGGGCAAAGATGCGCGCATCCTCGAAGATAGTTCTATCCTGCACGATGGTCTGCTCCGAACGGGAAATCTCCACCACATCGTGGAATCGCTTGTTCAGAAAGTAAATCTGAAGATTGAACGACCATCGCTCCATATCCTTGTAATAATCGGCAAGGTATGGATTGTTATCTACTGGCTCGAAGTTTGCCTTCCAGCCATATCTCTTGGCAAGCATCTTGGTCAAGGTAGTCTTGCCGCTTCCTATATTTCCAGCTATTGCTATATGCATTTTATTACTTTTTTACGTTTTTACTTTTAAGAGAAGAAGCCGAAGAGCTTGGCATCTATCTTGTCGATGATATCTCCAAACTGCTTGGGATTATGCTCGAAGTCGAGGTTATCCACCTCTACTACCAGAACCCTACCCTTATACTTGTTCATGATGAAATCATCGTAGAGAAGATTGATTCCCTCAAGATAATCGATAGGCATCTTCTGCTCGTAATCACGGCCTCGTTTCTGAATATTCTTCACAAGATGAGGAACAGAAGAACGGAGATAGATCATCAGTCCCGGCATCTCCACCACTTCCATCATCGACTCGAAGAGTTCCATATAGGTATCGAAGTCGCGCTGGTCCATATTACCCATCTTTCTATTATTGGCTGCAAAGACATACACGCCCTCAAAGATGGTACGATCCTGAATGACTGTCTCCTTACAATGCTGAATCTCAAGCAGATTCTTGAATCGCTGCTTCAGATAGAAGACCTCCATATTGAGAGCCCATCGGGGGATGTCCTTGTAATAGTCATCGATGTAGGGATTCTCTGCCACTGGCTCCAAGTACTGTTTCCAGCCGTAATGCTTGGAGAGCATCTTGGTAAGCGTGGTCTTTCCACTACCGATATTTCCTGCTACTGCTATGTACATTTTTTCTTATATTGAGTATTGAATCTTGAATATAAAATGAGACTGGCTCCAGGCAAGTCCCAATTCTAAAGACTGCAAATATACAATATTTATTCGGAATAAACAAAAAAAGTCTCACAGTTTTCACAAATTACGCAAATTATTCTCCGGAAAGAAGAAAAACCGCATAATCCGCGAAAGCTGCAAGACTCAACCTAACAATCAACTACACCTATGAATATTCTAATTCAAGTTTAGCAAGTTCAGTATTCTAATATTCACGCTCTATCAGTTCGAGACACATTCTAGAGTTGTGATAAGGGCACTTCCAGAAGCCCGCCTTATCATCTTCCTTATTCACCGTACCATCTTCGAGGATAGCCCAATGCCACTCTCCGTTCTGCAGATCCAGGAGATGCTTTGCCACATAGTTCCAGCAACGAATGGCCACTTCGAGATTCTCATCCGTACGGAAATACTGATAGAGATCGATATGTCCGATGATATTCTCACACTGTACCCACCACTGGCGCTGGAGATCAAACCGATCACCATCCTTCCAATGCTCATATACCATACTTCCATCAGGACGCAAGCCCTCATCAGCAGCATCGGCAATGCGGCGGATGATACGCTCTATCTTATGGAGCACTTCCTTATCGCCCAAGACGAGCGCAGTTTCGTGGAGCAGCCAGGATGCCTCGATATCGTGACCGTAACTCTCGATGTTTCGCTTACCTTCCCACTCATCATTGAAGAAGAGGTCGAGATGATAGGTCTCCTGATTGAGCAACTTATCGGTAAAGATATCCAGGAGATTGCGGATGCTCTTTTCCAACTCTTCGGTCTTCCACACACGATATAGATTGGTATAAGGCTCAATGATATGCAGATGGGTATTCATGGTACGCGAGCCATTCTCATCCTTATCAGAGAGTCGCATGTCTGCGATAGGCTGCCATTCACGAGTCAACGCCTCAATATATCCATTGTTCTTGGCATCGAAGGCATGCTTTTCGATGTCGTGATAAAGCGAGATGGCAATACCCAGCGCTTCCTTGTCACCTGTAGCACGCGCATACTCAGAGAATCCGTAGATGGCAAAGCCAATGGCATAGGTCTGCTTCTTGGTATCAAGCGGATTGCCCTTGTAATCCACGCTCCAGTAGATGCCGCCATATTCCTTATCCAGGAAATGATCACGCACATATTCCTTGGCACGGGTTGCTGCCTCCAGATACTCTGGCTTCTTCAAGACCCGGTAGGCTGCAGAAAAAGCCCACAGGATACGGGCATTCATTACTGCACCTTTCTCGGCTTCAGGGTGTACCTGGTCGTTGCCATCGACACGTCCATAGAAACCGCCATTCTCTTCATCCTTTACCTTGTGAATCCAATAGTTGAGGATGTTGTTTTCCAATACATCCTTCATTGTTTTTTTCAGATTTTCCATATCTTTACTTTTTTATAGGGAACTTCCAAGCAAGAACCATCAGCAGGAATGCGATGAATGCTGGGAAAAGACTGAACAAAGACCACACCATGGTGAGCACAGAATCGGTGACACTGGCTGGATCTATCATGGTATTACCCATCTTGTCGGTAATCATATTGGCACCCGCCCAACCCAGGAAAAGGGCGATGAGCGAACCGGAAATGGCGGTACCAAACTTCTGACTCATCGTACCTGAGGAGAAGATGAGACCTGTAGCTGAGGTTCCGAAATGATCGGTATGATAATCGGCTACATCGGCATACATAGACCACAACAGTGGTGAATAGATACCGATACCTACAGAGGTCAACACCACGAGGGCAATCATCACCCAGATATAGGCAGGATTCATCGGGATAAAGAAGAACGCCAATGAAAGTATCAGACAGAGGGTTGCTGCCCAGAAGAATGCCATCCGCTTGCTGCCTACTACACGGGTGAACCAAGGAGATACTCCTCCGAAAATCATACAGGTTACCTCACCGAACGCCATGAACACCGTGTAGTTGATGATCAATCCCTCGATGGTGACATTGCCATGCAGACAGTAATCGAACATATAACCCGCTACTGCATAGCGGAAACCATTGAAAAAGTTAGTACATACAGCAATGGCGGTCATATAGAGCCAAGCCTTGTTGTGTACCAGGTCGGCAAACTGGTGGAAGGAGAACTTCTCTGCTCTCTTCGGCTTCAGCCGCTCCTTGGTAAGAAGACCGCAAGCCAGGGTCATCACGGCTGCAACGACACCCAGGATGGCACCGATAACGGCATACTGATGGGTAGCAGTACCGCCCACCATCTTCTGAAGATATGGGAAAGAGAGCAATGTGGCGAATCCCATCGCATAGGCACCCACCATACGGAGGACGAGAACTGGTTCTTCTCGTCATCATCCTCGGTCATCACACCGAGCAGGGAACCATAAGGTACATTCACCATCGTATATATCGCCATCATCAGAAGATAGAGGGCATAGGCATAGATACGCTTGCCCACCGGACCGAAATCTGGCGTATAGAGCAGGAGCGCGAAAACCAATCCGAAAGGAACGGCTCCATAAATCAACCAGGGACGATAGGTACCGAAGCGGCTCTGTGTACGGTCGGCAAGACTACCCATCAGAGGGTCGGTCACCACATCAAACATACGAGCCACCAACATCAGCACGGCAGCATCGGCAAAAGAGAGTCCGAAGACATTGGTAAAAAACAGAGGGAAAGCGATAGACATCACCTTCCAAACGATACCGCCGGCAGCGGCATCGCCCAAAGCATAAGCAACTTTTTCCTTTAAACTAGCCATTTTTACTTTGAACTTTGAATTTTGAACATTGAACTTTACGAAAAAGGGATTCCGCCCTCGTCCATATTAAGAATACGGACAAAGGTTGAGAATCCCTACAATCTTAATACCTTTATACTTATTTACCTAATGTCTTTTTATTTTTAGCCACCAAGTCCTTGATCTTCTCTACAGAGAACTGAGTGCGATAGTCATCCTTTGGAGTATTCATGCAGTAATCTACCAAACGGTCGATGGTAGAGGTAGCTACATGCATACGCGTATCAGAAGAAGCGTAGTAGATAAATACCTTGCCATCCTCATCTGCAATCCAACCGTTGGTGAACACTACGTTCATCACATCACCAATATATTCAGGTCCCTCTGGCACGAGGAGGTATCCACCTGGTTCTGCAATGACCTCTGTAGGATCCTCAAGAGAGGTCATATACATATAGAGTACATATCGGAGACCGCTGGCACAGCCACGAACACCGTGAGCGAGATGCAACCAGCCCTTGTCGGTCTTGATAGGATGAGGTCCCTCACCATTCTTCACCTCCTGGATAGTGTGGTAGTGACGGGCATTGATGATCTTCTCTTCCTTGATCTCTGCATGGGTGATGTCATCTACCAATGCCCAACCGATACCACCACCAGAACCTGTATCGATGAATCCATCCTGTGGACGGGTATAGAAAGCATATTTGCCATCTACAAACTCTGGATGAAGAACCACATTGCGCTGCTGACTCTTGGTCTTCAGGTCTGGAAGACGCTCCCAGTTTACCAGGTCCTTGGTACGTGCGATAGCTGCAGTAGCTGTAGCTGCACTCAGGTCACCAGGCTGATCATCATCGTGGCGCTCAGCACAGAACACACCATAGATATAGCCATCCTCATGAGCGGTGAGTCGCATATCATAGATATTGGTAGCAGGAATCACATCCTCCGGCATGGTGATAGGTTCATCCCAGAAGCGGAAGTTATCGATACCGTTAGGACTCTCAGCTACTGCGAAGAAGCTCTTGCGGTCGGCACCCTCCACACGTACAACGAGGAGATACTTGCCGTTCCACTTGATAGCACCAGAGTTCAGCGTAGCATTCATCATAATGCGCTGCATCAGATATGGGTTGCTCTTCTCATCGAAATCGTAACGCCACTCCAGTGGAGTATGTTCTGCAGTGAGGATAGGATTCTTATATTTCTCGTAGATACCGTTGCCCCACTCTACCGGTTCATTCTTGCGGCTCAACAATTCCTCGTGATGAGCACGGAGAGCCTTCACTTTGTCTTGAAATGTAGTCATAATATTTTTTACTTTGAACTTTAAACTTTGAACTTTGAACTTTATGATTAGTAAAGACTATTGAATTCTTCACTCTTCGTTCTTCACTTAACTTTCTTGATGTCTTTAACAAAAAGGACTTTCTTTTCGTTCTTGAATGCCTTGAAGTCGTTTACGATGTCTCCATCTCCTACTCCTGGCAGGTAAGCTTCTTCCTGAGGCTTGTCCCAGGCATTGCGCCAGAAGAGCACATAGCTTACCTGATACTTCTGGAGTACAGGCCAGAGGGTCTTCGTAAACCAGTCTTTCTTCTGAGAGATTCCCCGGCAACCGGTTTCGGTGAGGGCAGGAATCTTACCCACCTTCTTTGCCGCTGCCAGCATGACATCCAGGCTGGCAGAGAGATTCTGCTGATAGGCAGCATCATCGTTATCAAACTCATAGATATCGATGCCCACCATATCTACATACTGTTCTCCTGGGAAACGCTCCAAGAAAGCTTCGACGGTCTTCTCGCTTCCGAGATTTGGCGACCACGCCCAAACGATGTTGCTGCACCCTGCTTTAGTAAGTCTGTGATAGGTATTTGCATAAAGTTGGTTGTATTGTGCAGGTGTGCAACTGTTGGCGCCCCACCAGAACCATCCGCCATTCATTTCATGCCATGGTCGGAAGATTACAGGAATGAGTTTGCCGTCATTAGTCTTGAGAGAAAGGATGAAGTCTGATACTTTTTTGATCCAGAAGTCAAATTTCTGCTGCTGTGCACCTCCATCCAGGACGGCAGCCACAGCATCTCCCTTCGGATCCCAGGCATTCTCGCCTGTTGCCGGATTCCAAGGATGCCAACTCAAGGTAACGATTCCACCTCTTTTATACTGAGCGATGATTTCCTGGCGCATTCTGTCGAACGGAACACCATCCAGGTTCTCCTTGCTGTCGAGTTCTATCTTACCCAGATCGAATCCCATTACTGCGGGATAATCACCTGTAGTAAGAAGTACATCGCTCTTTCCAAGGTCCCATTTCCAAGTGGTACCATACACAGGGTCATCCTGATGACCCAGCATAATACCCTTGTTTAATATTTTCTGCAGTCGAATTTTCAGTTGTTCAGCTGGTGTTTTGCAGCAAACCTTTTTGTCTTTGCTGCAAGATGTACCTGCAGTCTGAACAGAAGCACCAGTGACACCATCCACCTGTGCCATAGCTCCCTGCATAGCCAGCAGACAAACAGCACTGATCAATATTCTTTTTCCTAACATAAATTTATTTAGTTAATTGTTGAATAATCCAAGCCTGCCATTCATCCCATTGCTCCTGATACCAGTAATGACCGGTCATTTGGTAGAGACTCAGAGTCTTTGGCGCTTTCACACTATTATATAATCCATAAGAAGAAGTTGGTGGAACCACCTCATCATTATATCCGAAACTATACCAGCCAGGAACGGTGATGCGACGGGCAAAGTTGACGCCATCGTAATAGCGGGCACCTTCCAATCTAGCCTTTTCCAGTTCGGTGAGCTTAGTCTCCTTCCAGGCAGCGCCCAGAGCTTTGTTCTCCTTATAGAAGTAGTGAGGCCAACCGCCTGCAGCTCCATGGATTTCAGCCTCATAATCACACATGGCATCATGCACAGGAGCCAGGAACGTGATGCGCTTATCGAGTGCAGCCACAGCTATAGAGAGGAATCCTCCCTGCGAAGAACCCGTCACGCCGATGGTCTTGCCATCCCATTCTGGAAGCGCTGCGATGAAATCCACTCCACGCACAGCTCCGGTGATGACTCTCTTATAAGAGTTACGGTCAGGATTTTCGAGATTGGTATCCCAATAGCCGTTCAGTTCACCATTCAGAAGATCATCATACACCTTCTGTTCCATCGTAACAGGAATGCCATGAATACCGATTTCCAAAACGATACACTTGGATGGTGCGGTATAGGTATCACCAGCATAAGGACGCACACCCGCACCCGGCACTCGGAGCAAAGCTGGATATTTGCCTTCCTTTACCGGAACACTCAGGATGCCATACATCTTAGAGCCCCACCGGTTATTATTATAACTGATCTCATATACATTCTTATCTTGAGTACAGCGCTCTGGAAGCAACACCTTGGTGATATTCAGATCAGTCTGGCGAGCCTCATCCAATGCTTTCTTCCAAAAAGCATCAAAATTTTTCGGTTCCTGGGCATAAGGCTGAATCTTTTCTGGAGAGAAGCCAGCGGTGCAGAGTCCTTCGTAATCCTTTCCATCCACATGAGCGATAACCTTGAATCGGTAGAAGCCCGGCTTATTCAAGCTTCCGCTCCATTTCATCACACCATCCTTGAGGGTGGTACTTTTCTTCACATCCGGAAACATGGCAGGACCAGCCTCATAATTTACCTTCACATTGTTCAAAAGAGTACCACTCTTTCTAACATTCACTGTAAAGTTGGCTTTCTCACCCACCTTGTAGTTCCAGTCCTGGTGATCAGGAGTCACACTCACTACGATATTATAGCCTTTGATTTGCGCGCTCAGCCCGAGAGAGCCGAGCGCACTCATCAGAACACCTATAATTATTAACCTATAAACCTTCTGCATTTCGTTCTAATTGTTTTTATCGTTTATAAATGTTAGTTATTGCTTATTCGTAACTGTTATTGTTCACCCAAAATCCTCTCAATAGGATTATTAAGTTTTACGGTTGCAAAGTTAGCACTATTTTCTGAATAACCCTTGTACTTTTTTGCTTAATAAACGTACTATCACGGCAAAACGAAAAAAAATCAATATTTAATATAAGGCAATAAGTATATGACATCGCGAATTCAACAACAAGTAAAACAAATGGGGGAGGCCGTCCGAAAACTTAATTAGGGAAGCAAACAACTGAATTGAGCATTTTTCTTTTGCTCTTTATAGTTAATTAACCTCGTATCTTCTTGATTCTCAATTATTTTATGTATTTTTGTAGTAAAAACAAGAAAGATATGGCATATAAAAAAGGTCAAGATAGACGACAGAGGGTTCTTTTCCCTGATTGCATTGACGAGTATGTAGAGGCTGACGCCCCTGTTCGCTTGTTCGATGCTTTTGTCGATAATCTCAAAATGAATGAACTGGGATTCGTCCGCAGTACTCCTGCAGAGACTGGTACTCCTGGATATGATCCTCGCGATCTCCTCAAACTCTATATTTATGGTTACTTCTATCAGGTACGTTCCTCTCGCAAACTTGCTCGTGAGTGCAAGTGTAACGTAGAGGTAATGTGGCTGCTCAACAAGCTGACTCCTGACTTTCGTACAATCTCCGATTTCCGCAAGGACAACAAGAAGGCTATTACTAAAGTTTTTAAAGAGTTCAACAAGTTTTGTATGGGACTGAAGCTCTTTTCCAAGTCGTACATCTCTATTGATGGAAGCAAGTTTAAGGCTGTAAATGCTAAAGACAACAACCTTACTCTAAGCAAACTCGATGACCGAATCAAGCGTCTTGATGAACATATTTCAATCTATATGGAAGAACTTGAAGCATACGATCATGAGGAAGGACGCAAGCTCTCTAAAGATGAGTTGCAACGTAAGCTTGATGTTTGCAAGGAACGCAAGGATCGTTATGAAGGATACCGTGATACACTTGAGAAAAGCGGTGAAAGCCAGATTTCCTTAACCGATCCTGATTCCCGACTAATGAAAGCCAACGAAGGCTTTTGTGTCGGTTATAATGTGCAAACAGCAGTTGATGCGGAGAGCCATATGATAGCAGGCTTCCTGGTAACCAACAGTCCAACAGACCATGGTCAGCTTACAAGCGTAGCATCTGAGGTGAAAGCCGATTATGGTGTTGACGTTCTTGAATCAACTGCAGACAAGGGGTACGAGTGTCCCGAGGATCATGCAGATGCATTGGCTAATGGTATCGTACCAAATGTTATCCAACGTGATGGCAGCTGCGCGGAGCAGGTTCAGTTTGACTATAACGAAGCTACCATAACTGACGAACAAAAGTCAAGTACTAATCCAGAAGATTTGAAGGCATGTCTTGAAGCTGCTGTCATACCGGAAGCCTACAAGGATTTTTTAACCGATGCACAGATTGTAGAGGTCAAGGAGTACACTTCTGATGTAGCAGAGTCTGCTGTACTGAAGATGACTCCCGAGCAGATGCGTGCCAAGGCTCTTGAAGGATACTTCGTGAGGGATGCCGAACGCAATCTTGTCTATTGTCCGCAAGGAGAAATCCTGAGGCAGAAGTCTATCAAAAGAAATGGTATGATCCGCTACTGCAACAAGCTTGCATGTAAAAAATGCAAGTGCAAGTGTACCATCCAGAAGTTCAAGGAGGCAGACTTCAACAAAGACACCTTGATAAAGGCAA
>NZ_QSIG01000047.1:0-21614 GCF_003468525.1 Prevotella sp. AM34-19LB
ATCTCTCAAAGGTGTACCTGCTTTGATTGCTTCTCTTGGATAATGACCTGTAGGGATCAATACCATCGAAAAACACGCTCTATTAGTGTTCATATCGGCCATTTTAAGCCCTTATGACGAATTGTTTAACATAAACTAAAATTTTAAGATGAAAAAAGATATGCCTTAGAGGGGCTTAGGTGGAGTCGTGATAGCGGTTCTGCCCTCTATGATACACCCCCAAACGGCCGTTCTCGGACGGGCTGGGGGGGTAGCCGATGGATTACGATTGACTTTCACAAATTCTTAAAATAAACATCCTATGACATACGAAGAATTCAAGCAATTGGCTGAGCATCCACAGCATCGGGATGTTCCAGCCATCTTCAAGCTCGAAGTTTTAGAAACAGAAGAGCTGGAGGAGAAGAAGCGTTCACATTATCCGAAATATAAGGTGAACACCTATTGTCCGCAAGCCTTCACCACAACCTTGGAGGAGGCTGAGAGTCTGATGCACCAGGATATCCTTTACCGCAAAAAGATGAAGGAGGAAGACGACTATCCGCTGGATACCTTCTGCTATTATATCTCGGAGATTCCGCTGGGACTGTTGCACTACGACCGCGAATGTCTTTCTCAAAGAGTGTATGACGGTGAGGGAAAACTGATCGACCGGTCTTACTGCTGTTCGCGTTTCAGCATTTACTATCCCGGAGTCTGCGATTCGCCTGCATACGACCGTCATCCTGACGAGACCTTCCGAGGCAGAAACGCAGAACAGATTAGATTCCAGAAAGGTGACATCGTGGAAGTATATCGTGGCAATGAGGTGAAACTTGCCATCGTTGTCGGTACTCCGCTTACCACCGAATGGATCTGGGAGAGAAACCAGGCTGCCAAGGATAAAAGGGGATTGGATGAACTGCCATACGATGAAACGGATGACAGCTATACCGTGATAGATGGTCCCGGCTACGAATACCACGACCACGTTCCGTCGCTGTATGTCTTCGCCCCTCACTATCATGTGCCGCTCTATCTTCAGAGACGATTCAAGGGGTATTTGGAAAAGGCTGAGAAAAAGCAGAAAGAAGAGGAGGAGAAAGACAGGATCTTCCGCCAGGCTCACGATTGCTGCTTCAGCAACAAGGAACAAATAGAAAAATCTGAAAAGTGCGGCTGTTTCTTCTGCGGCGAAATCTTCTCGCCATCCGAAATCACGGATTACCTCCCTGATGAGCCGCCTACAGCCGAATGTCCCTTCTGTTATACCGACTCCGTAATAGGTGATGCCTCCGGCTTCCCTATCACCAAGGATTTCTTGAAGAAAATGAGGAAGAGATATTTCTAGGCGATTTTTCAACGTTTTTCACCGACCTGCCCCCTATCTCATGGGGGCAGTATCAGTTTTGAAAACGGACATTAAAATACAAGAACTCCGCCCTAAACAACCACGAAAGGGGAGTTAGGGCGGAGCTATCTACAAATATTACTTCTTTTCTTCCAGATGCTTCTTCACGGCATCCTCGATATCAGCCTTGTAATTCAAGCCGTAGAGGCGGTAGAGATCCTGCATGTGGAGCAGTCTTGGGAAGAAGTTCTCCAGGTTGCGCTTATCCTTGGCAGTCCACTGAACCTCAGAAAGAGCGGCAAGTCTTGGCAACAGCTCCCACTCCATCTTCTTGGCATCCTTCACCCACTCGGTCCAGATACAACCCTCAGCACCGATGATGTTCTGCTGCTCGGCAGGAGTCAACTTATCAGAGCAAGGATCGAGATCATATACTCGCTGGATGCTAGGAATACCCTCTATCTTGTTGATGCGAGGATTGCTGAAATAGAAATTGCTGATAGGAGCCACGATGGTAGGATGACCTTCACGGGCTGAACGGATGCTGGCATTCACACTGGTCCAACCGCAAACGGTGATGTCCTTGGATGGAGTTCCTTCCAGAATCTCATCCCAACCCATCATCTTTCTGCCACGGTTTCTGATCTGCTTCTCTATCTCACCCATAAACCAGGTCTGGAGTTGCTCTTCCTTGCTGTGCTTAGGAAGTTCCTGGATGCCGAGTTCTGCAATCTTCTTCTGACAGTTCTCGCAAACCTTCCAGCGGTTCTTTGGGCACTCATCGCCACCAATATGAATATACTCTGATGGGAAAATATCCATGATCTCATCCATCACGTCCTTGGCAAACTGAAGGGTCTGAGCCTTGCCAGCACACAACACATCCTCGAAAACACCAAAACGGGTAGCTACCTCGTAAGGACCACCGGTACAGCCCAACTCCGGATAAGATGCCAGGGCAGCCAGCATGTGACCCGGCATATCCACCTCCGGAATCACTGTGATGTATCTGTCGGCAGCATACTTCACGATTTCGCGTGCCTCTTCCTGGGTATAATAACCTGATACAGGAACACCATCAAACTCGTTCTTGTTGGTTGGAAGGATAGTTTCCTTGCGCTTGGAACCAATCTGGGTAAGCATAGGATACTTCTTGATTTCAAGACGCCAACCCTGATCCTCAGTAAGATGCCAGTGGAAATAATTGATGTTGTGCATCGCAAAGACATCAATCAACTTCTTGAGATAAGGTACGCTGAAATAATGACGGCCCACATCTATCATAAACGCACGGTAGGCAAAGCGAGGCGCATCCTTCACCTCAACGGCTGGCAGGGAAACGCTCTTCACATTCTTGGTGATAGGCAATGCCTTCATCACACTCTGGATGCCATAGAAGATACCTACATGAGAGGTGGCTGAAATGGTGATGCCATTCTTGTTGACCAACAGAGAATAAGCCTCAGACTGGGTATCGCCAGCATTCAGCGCCAGACGGATCTGACCCTTCGCCTGCTTGTCGGTAGTCTTTACCTCGATACCGGTTACCTCCTTGATATGAGATGCCAGGAACTCGGCGTCCTTCTTCTGCTTCTCATCTCCAGCAGCATAATAGATTGTAGTTTTGGCTGTGATGCGGAAAGGAGCGCTGCTCATCTCCTTGACTTGCTGAGGCAATGGAACAATCTGCCAACTGCCCATGTTCACATCCTTGGCTGATAATGAAAGGCTAGCCAAAAAAGCCATAGTTAGAATGATTCTTCGTATCATAATTTTGAATGAATAGGTTTTAAATCACTGCAAAATTACGATTTTATACCGAAAGTACGGCATAATTTGAAGAAAAGCATCCTTCACTATGGCTTTTTTAACCTATTTTGGGTCTGGAAACTGCCAGATGGCGGTTTCTAGAACAGATTCACGATGCGGTCGATGTCAACGGAAAGTCCCACTGAGAAGGTGCGACCGGTGGTCATCGCCGAACTCCAATAATACTTCTCTGGTGTATAATCGAAGAGATTATCTACCGTGAAGTTCAGATTGACAGCATCCAGGATCGCTGCTGAAGAGTGAACTTCCACAACTGATATGCCTGGTCATGCTTATCGATGTTCGTATCTGGAGAGGACAGGTATCTGCCTGACAGAGCGGCATTGATGCGATAGAACGAACAGAGCTGGCGATCGTAGTCGAGACGCCAGGTGGCGGTATGAGGACGAGGCTGGGAGAACTGAGAATCTACACTTCTGCCACCCACATGGAGATAGCTGTAGTCGAGTTTCACACCGAGTCCCATATCCGAACGGTACTGGGCACTGAAGTCGATGCCGCTCACCTCTACTCCATCCTCATTGCAATAACGGGAAGCCACATCCGGCTGACCGGTTCCCGGGATATAATCGGCATAATCCTCGGTAGTGATGCGCTTATCATACTTATTATAATAGCCCATGAGAGTAAGACTATACTGACCGGTCAAGAAACCTGCATTCTTCACCCTGCCGGTATGCTCCAGCGCCAGGTTGAAGTTGTTGCTCTTCTCCGGCTTCAGATCCGGATTGCCATAAATCATCTGCATGCCTGCCATATCAAAGTTCATATACATCTCCTTGAGGGTTGGGGCACGGAATCCACCGGCATAGTTGGCACGGATGGAAAAGCCCTTCCACTTGGTCATCAGAGCCAGACGACCGGTGGTGGCATGCTGGCTGGATGCTGAGAAGTAATCATGACGAAGGCTTGCCACGATGTTCAACCACTGCAAAGGATTGTAATCGAACTGGGCGAAGGCATCGTATGAATTCTGAGTCTTGGAACCATTGTTGGCAAACTGATAGGTGGTGAGATAATCGTTCAGGAAATCAGCACCTGCCGTCAATGTGTTCTTGCCGAAGATATGGGAATAGAGGGCACGGACGGTGTTCTGACGATTGGTATAATCGTGATCGTGAGTGAGCTCATTGTTCACGAATCGGGTCTTGTCATACTGGTCGAAGCCGTATGAAATCTCCAGATTATCATTCTCCGAGAGATTCATCACGGTCTTCAGTCCGGCAGAATAATCCTTATAGTGGTCATCGTAGTTGTTTCGATTGCTGATACGGGCGAAATAGCCGCCACGACCTATCAGCTTCACCTTGTTAGAGAGCTTGTAAGTAAGTCGCTCTTTCACACTGAAGGTCTCGCCACCATAAATATGGAGGATGTTGGATTCTGTATCGAAGGGACTGGTAAGCTGCACCTCATCCGATGTAGTGCGCTGGATGCTGGTCTGCGAATTCCACTTTCCGGCATTGAAGCTGAAGCTTCCGCCGTGACGCCACTCCTTATTGAAGTCGTTGTAGCGGGTGTTGACATTGGCAGTCCAAGGTTCGCTGTTTTCACGGGAGATGATATTGATGACTCCGGCTACGGCACTGGCGCCATAGAGTGCCGAAGCAGCACCCTTCACAATCTCGATACGACCCACATTGTCGAGATTCAAGCGAGAGTAATCAACATTATCCATGGTTTCGCCAGCCAATCGCTCGCCATCTACGAGGAAGAGCACGGCGTTTCCACCGAAACCATTCATATTGAGAGAAGTCTCCTGATTCATGGCATAGCCGAATTCCAGACCCGGCATCTGCTCGGTGAGGAGGTCCTGGATATTGGTAGCATCAGCTATCTTGATGTCATTGGCGGTAATCAGACGGGTTACCACAGGAGCATCCTTCAAAGCCTTAGGAGTTCGGGTTGCGGTTACTACTACCTGATCGAGGGCTGTAGCATCCGGCTGAAGACGAAGAACATGCTGATTGCCCTTCTTCTCATCAGTCTTCAGGATAAAGGTCTGAGTCTGATAGCCCACATAGCTCACTTTTACCTTAACCGCCCCTACCTTGCTGTAAGGAATGCGGAAATATCCATCTTCATCAGTGGTTACTCCTCCCTTGGTATTCACCATCTGAACGGTGGCACCCACCAGAGGTGCGCCCGAATCATCGAGCACTCTACCCACGATATCTCCCTGGGTTTCAGCTTTCAGATTCAGGCACAATCCGCAAAGGATTAGGAATAGTGCGAATATCTTTTGTTTCATCGAATTATATCAAAGTTTATCCTGAAACAATCAGCTTACTTCTTACAAACAAACTTACCAATCATCGGCATAGGCATCTTGCCATACTGCACGGAATAGTTGACGGTCAGAGTGTTGTCCTTGAATGTACCCTGCAAAGTAACGGTATACTTCTTCTCTGCACCATTTACGGTAATGGTACCGACATAGCTTTCCTGAGAGAAAGCATAAGCACCGTTAGAACCGGAAACCTTCACAGCTGGAACCTCCAGGGCAGGAAGAGCCATCATGCCCGTGCCACAAGCTGGCAATGTAACCTTGACTGTAGCATCATCAACTGCCTCGATCTTCATGGTAAGATTATCGTATGTAGAAGCCTCGCCCATTACGGTCATATCCAGAGTGCTGGTGTATGAACCAGCTATCTCCTTGGCAGCTGCCACAGTATCATTATCATCATCGCTGCTGCAAGAGCTGAATGCTACACACATAGAAACCAAAGCCAACATCATGGCCATCATTGTCTTAAACTTTTTCATTTTTCTTATTTTTCTTTTAGTTACAATAATATTTTCTGTTTAAGGGGATTTGCAATCCCCGTTTTCTGTTCAAGGGGATTTGCAATCCCCGCTTATTTATCTTCCGGAACATAGATGATTTCACCATTCTCCAGCTGGTAAGCGATGCCCACCTTCTTTCCCTTGTTGCCAGATTTATTGCTCTGGTCTTCTGAAGGAGTATAGCGATTGATCTTCTGTCCATCCTTGGTAATGATTTCCATATTCTCCTTGCCAGGATTCTTCACCATCGTGAAGTTATCCTTGCTGAACATTTCCGTCATATTATAGCGTGACACGAGGGCTACCATCAGGCGAGGGCAAATACCATCGCCACATCGAAGAGGTTGCTCACTACGCTCATCGGATCATCATCCTCGCCATCATGCGAGAGACGACTTCTACGTCTTTGTCTCATATTCTTTTCAAGATGTTAAGGAGTTACTTTTTCTCATCAATCAGGTCTGCCATAAACTCGAGGTTGCTCATATCCTCGGTGTACCAGCGGTTCTTGGTCTGCTTGGTCACAAAACCGATGGCTGCAGAGAACAATCCCACTACGGTGGTAGCGAAAGCCACCTGCATATTGTAAGCCATCGAAGCAATATCGCCGGTAGAAAGACCTACCAGGGCAGGACCCATCGGAATCAAGGTACCCATCAGTCCGAGCATCGGACCCATCTTCAGGAGTGTAGAAGGAAGAGAAAGATCCTTTTCTACAAACTGGGCATACTGGTCGAGGATGCGGTTCACCTGCGCCTTGCTCTGACGGTTGTCCACGAGTTTCTTCATATAGGAAACGATGACAGCCTGCTTGTTCTTAGGCAAGCGATCGCCCAAGGTATCGATGTTATCGAGCGTCAGGGTGTTCATCTGTTCACGAATCTCCGCACCCGACTTGCGCTTTACAAGATACTGTCCGAAGAAACCTCCGAGGAGCAGCAAGGCTCTGAGGAAGAAGAAAATCAACAAAATAATCACAGGAACCAGCATGCCTGTTGAAATCCAAAACAATACGTCTGATATGTAATTCATTATACTCTATATTTTTTAATTTGATAATTGTAAACTGCCCATCCGATTGCCATTCCTACGATGACGATGGCGATGACGCCAAGAAGCGAGAGGGCATCGAAACTGTTGAAGCCTGCCACGGCTGTCCTGCCATTCACCGTACCGATGATGCCCATCAATCCGAGCAGCACCTCTACCAGGAAGAGCAGTTCCAAGCGGATTGGTCGCTCCGGCAAGAGCCATCTCAAACCGTAGGTGAATACCGGAGTCAAGACCAGCAGTACTACGGCAAGCACCCATGCCACTACCTGGAACGATACGCCGGAAAGCAGGAAGATGGTCATCACCAGAACACTGAACAGCACTGGAAAGACCAGCAAACCCGGGAAGTACTTCAGGAAGATGAAGAACACCCATTTGCGGCGACTCACATGTTCCGAAGTCTTCAAATCTACGTGGTGCACACAGAAAAGCATCGTGAGTGCCACGTCGATACTCAGCAGCACCGCCATATCGAGCATCAGCTTCTGGTCGGCTATCCAGGCCGCAATCTGCGTCTTCGACTGCTCAATGGCGAATGGCCAGGTCATTCCCACGAAGAAGGCTACGAGCACCGAGATGATCATAATCTCCTTCACTCCGTGGAAGGTCTGCTTCAGTACAAAACTGAAGCAAACCAATATCATCATTACTAAAACTAATGTCTCCACTATGTATAAATGTTTAGTTTTAGGGGGATATGTTATCCCCCTTTACTATTCTACCATATTCTTTCTTCTTCGGCGAATGAGGATAGCCAACATCACGAAAGCAACGATGACGATGACACCTACAACGATGCCGCTCACCACAGTGGTGGTCTTCTGAGCATCCTCATTCAGCGTCTCCTTCTTCATCACCATACCCTTGTCGCTGCTGTTCTTCGCAGCCTCAGCATCGCGGATCTGCTCTACATTCTGCTGATATTCCTTGGCAGAAGCAGCATCGGTCTTGCTGGCTATATAGTTGCGGAGCTTGGCATTATCGCAAACGAAACCGGAGCATGAAGGCTTATACTTGTTCACGGTCTCGGTATGAAGCTTGGCAATGTCCTTGAGCTGCTGAGGAGTAGCCTTCCACATTCCCTTGCGGGCACTCTCCATCATCACGGCGGTCATCTCCATCAGCGCTGCCGGATTCTGCTTGTCGAAGAACTCCTTGGTTCCGAGATGGTACTTGTCCTTGACATATACATTATATATCTCATCCCACATCTCCTTATCGATAGCCTTTGGCTTCATCACATTCCAACCGTAGGTATTGGTTACGATTTCGGCGAATGTGCTGGCACTGCTGGCTCCACCCTTCATCTTCTCCTTGATATAGGCTGGGTTGAAGATAGTGGTTCTGCCCTCGATGCCGATAGCCTCCTTCACCTCCTGCATTCTCATATTGCTATGGTTGCGATAGTCGGCGAGATAAGCATCCGGATCCTTACCGGTTACGTTGCGAACTGCGAGGTTCATACCTCCCATAAACTCATATACGTGGTCGAGACTCAAGGCTCCCCAGGTGTTGCTCTGTCGTGGCTGAACCACCACATCGGTGCGAGTCAATGCTGCCTCGAAAGCAGCCTTGCGAACGGTCTCCCAGTTCTTCTCATCACCGTAGTAGGCACCCATATTGTTCATATAGACCTCGGCAATCTGACTCTCCTTATCCCAGCGGTCGCCTGCGGTTACCATCTCCTGGATACCGGTGCCATAGTTGCCGTTTACGCCACCAAACACACGATACATACTAACCTCGCGGGCTTCCTTTGGCGACATACCCTTCTCTACGAGCACCCGTTCCGATTCGGTAACACCAGCTTTCACCAGGTTGTCGTACTTGTCACCCTTGGCATTTGCAGCCATCTCTATCGCCTTGTTGATGAGGAAGAGACGGGATGCTGCCAGGTCGCGGAGCTGACCGGAAGTCTGAACCACGACATCGATGCGAGGACGGCCCAACTGCTTGGATGGGATGAGACGAAGATCGGTAACACGACCGAAGGCATCCCTTACCGGTTCTACACCGAGCATATAGAGAATCTGAGCGATGGTAGCGCCCTCTGTTTCGATAAACTCGCTACTCCAGAGCGTGTAGCTTACCTTACGAGGATATTCACCCTTATGTCGCTCGCAATACATCTTGATGGTATTGTCGCAAAGTTCCTTCGCCTTCTCCCAGGCATCCTCCGAAGGTGTATTCTCCACATTGATGGAGAAGAGGTTTCTACCGGTAGGCAGGGTGTTCGGATTCACAATCAGATCACCACCAGGAGACGGAGCGGTAAAGCCGCCATTCAGGGCATTCATCAGAGAAGACATCTCGTTGAGCGGACTCTGACGGAGCGCCTCCGAATACTTGCCCACATTCTGCAAGGCATGCTCTACGGTAGTAATCGCCTGAGCCAGATGAATCTGCTGACGGGTATATTTAGGTGCTTTCGACATCATCATACCTTTATCTTTAGAAGATTTCTGAGATGCTTTGCCCTTGCCGGCTTTCGCCATCTTCGCCTTCTTCAAATCCTCCTGATACCATTTCTGTCCCTTCTTGATGGCTTCCATCATCTTGTCAGGGAAGCGACCGGTCTGTTCCATCTTCTCAAAAGCCTCACGACTCATCTGCGGAATCTTCTTCTTATGAGAAACCTTGGCAGCACGGAGTTCGCTTACCGTACGGTGGTCCACCTTCTTCGGCTTCGCCTCCTTCGCTCCACCCATCTGGTCTGCCATCTGCATCATCATCTGGATAGGATCCGGAGCTGCCTGCATCGCCTCTACCTTACGTGCCATCTGGAGTTCGGCAGGAGTGATTCCTACATAACGGCAGATGTATTCATCAGAAACCGAGGCTGAACCCAGAAGCTGGGTCACGGTATTGCGTGCCTTGCTCAGATAGAGACGGTCGAAAAGCTGCTTGTGCTTCTCCACACCTTCCTGAGCACGACCTTTCAGCTTATCTACTGCCAACATTCCGTAGGCAATAGGATCTGTAGCCATTGCATAGACGCTGGTGCGGACATCATCGTTATCGTATGGCACACCCAGAGTATAGAGTTTGCCGGTAATCTTCTCGTTTGCCAACTCTTCTGCATAGTTCTCTACTCTCGCAATTTCATCTGCAGAATATGGCTTGTTCATCTGCTTGGCATCGAGACCCAGTTCACGGGCGATTCCCATCTTCACGGTCAACGCCTTCACTTTCAGCGACTGTTCGGCAGATGCCTTCTTCTCGTATGACTGGATGGCATCGCTCAACTGCTTATAGGTCTGTCGCAATTCGCTCTCCTTGAAAGGAGGAGTGAGATAGCTCTGGGTCTGGGCATAGGTGCGGCGCTTGGCAATCATCGCCTCGCCCACATTGCCGATGGTATATATATAAAGATGTGGAACCACACCAATCAATCGGTCACTCCAGTCGTTGCTACCAAGTGCTACCTGCTTTCTCGGAGTATATTCCAGCGATCCGTGGGTTCCGAAATGGATAAGTGCATCGGCACTGAAACCATAACGAGCCCAGAGATAAGAGGCAACATAGGTGTAAGGTGGTGCCTGGTCGGTGCCATGCACAATCTTGAAGGAGTCACCTCCCACGCCTGCCATCACCTGTGGAAGCAGGGCCACATTGCCAAACTGCAGTCTTGCCACCGCCAACTTACCGTCATCGGTAGCCATATATTTGCCAGGGAAGGAACCATAGAGCTGGTTCATCTCCTTAATCATCTTCTTAGACAAAGCCTTCTGGGTCCATCCGGCAAACTGCTGGGCGGTAACCAGGGCAGGATGACCTGACTTCAGAAACTGAGTATAGGCACCCTCGGCATAGGTTCCGAAGACGGCACCTTGAGCCTGGATCATCTTTCCTAATTCTTCTGCATTAGCAGGAAGCTTACCTACATTGTACCCTTCATTCTTCAAGCGAACCAGGAGATTGTAGAGCGATGGAACCACTTCCATTCCCGAAGCGGTGAGTGCATTCTGACCGGGACCCTTGAAGTAGAAGATGGCGATACGTTTACTGCTGTTCTTCTTGTTCTTCAGATTCACATAGCCCTGCACGCTCTCTACGAAACTCTCCATTCTGTCTGGGATGCCGTAAACCTCCTGCAAGCCCTCCTTGTTGATGCGCTGTCCGAAAACCACGTATGGACGGATGGCACCATCAATCTCCGGAGTCACGATGCTCTGCGACATGAAGCCGCCGTTCATTCCCTGCTTGTCATTCTCCCACTCGGTGGTCAAGCGGTTGATATTAAGAGGTGAGAACAGAGGAATATTCTTCTGCTTCAGGAACTCGACGAAGTAATCGCCCAGTCTGCCATGCGCCATATTCACTACGGCATTTGCCTGAATACTGTCGGCATAATGACCGGCTATAAAACTCTGAAGCTTATTGATGCGATACACCATGAATCCCTTCTTCTCGAAAGCTTTTTCCATATCAGGAGCCGCACCCATAAAACCTGTGAGCATGATGGTAGGAGCACCTTCTTTATATAAACCGTTCTTTACCAGGAAGGCATTGTACTCGCGGATGCTGTTGAAGCCCAGCTCATCCTCCTTTTCATCTTTCGGGTCGAAATGAGTCAGGAGATAGTCTGGTCGCTCATTCACACGTTCCGGCTCTGGAGCCATGAACTTCTTTCCGTCGATAAACTTGCGGATGTAAGCGAGCGTACTCTGATAGTTCTTCTTGCCGCCGTTCTCGATGTACTGCATCAGATAATCGGCATCGAAGTTATCCACAGATACGATATTGTTGGCTGGGTTAGTAGCAGCATGAGTCAGGGTCGGCACCTTGTAGGAAGCCTCTTCCAACTGCTTGCGCTGGTTCTCGCCAATTCGGAGTCCCATACCATTCACGATAATCATATCGTAATCTCCCAGATGGTCGAAATCATCGGTTGTGATTTCACTCAATTTAATCATCGCATTGTCGTTGGCATGCGAAATCTGTCCCAGCGCAATAGCCTGATAGTTGAGGAATGCGATGTGGGTAGTACCCACCCAGGCAGAGTAAGCCTTCGCCAGACTTCCCAGAACAATCACGGCCAATAAAGCCAGGAAGATGTGTTTCTTTTTAATCTTTCTGTTTTTTCCTAATCCTTTTCTCATATCTATTCCTTTATCTATTCCTTTTTTCATATCTATTCCTTTTATCGGGCTGCAAAGGTATGGCTTATTTAGAAAATGTACAATACCTAGATATTGTGATTTTCACATTTTTTATACCTAGAAGTTGGTATCAGATTGATAGGTTCAGATTCCCATATCCTAATAAATGAGTAGTCTTTTCGTGGTTTTACGGAGTTTAGTTTGGTAGTTTCACATAAAAGCCGTAACTTTGCAACATAAATCAAACAGAAACTTTATAATAATGAAGAAACTGATTCTTAGTGCTGCTCTTCTGGCAGCATCTCTGGCATCCCAGGCCCAGCAGGGTCCGCTGTGGATGCGCTACCCTGCCATCTCGCCTGATGGCTCTACCATCGCCTTTGCCTATAAGGGCGATCTCTATTGCGTTCCAGCCAATGGTGGCGAGGCACGCCAGTTGACGACCCATGCTGCTTACGACTCCCAGCCTATCTGGAGCCCTGACGGCAAGAAGATTGCCTTTACTTCCAACCGAGAAGGCAGCCTGGATGTTTACGTCATCTCTGCCAAGGGCGGTGCGCCAACCCGACTCACCACTCACAGCGGCAAGGAGACTCCTATCGCCTTCAAGGACAACGACCATGTGCTCTTCTCTGCCAACATTATGCCTACAGCCCAGAGCAATCTCTTTGCTGCCAATGAATTCTCACAGGTTTACGAGGTAAGCACTGAGGGCGGTCGTCCTAAGTTGTATTCTGTTCTTCCGTTGGAGAACATCAGCATCAACAAGAACGGTCAGGTGCTCTATCACGACAAGAAGGGTTATGAGGATGCATGGCGCAAGCACCATACTTCTCCTATCACCCGAGATATCTGGATGCTCGACAATGGAAAGTACCAGAAGCTTACTACCTTCAAGGGCGAGGACCGCAACCCGGTATGGGCTGCCGACAACCAGAGCTTCTACTATCTCAGCGAGCAGGACGGTTCCTTCAATATCTACCGCCGCAACATCGCAAGCGGAAAGGATACCCAGATTACCCAGCAGAAGAAGAATCCTATACGATTCCTCACCTCTTCCGATAATGGTTTGCTCTGCTATGGTTTCGATGGCGAAATCTATACCGTAAAGGAAGGTGGACAGCCGCAGAAGGTCAACATCTCCATCACAACAGACAACGATGAACCAAGCCTCATCCGCAAGGTGCAGTCTTGGGGTGCTACCGAGATTGCGCTTTCTCCAGATGCCAAGGAGGTGGCTTTCGTGATGCACGGCGATGTATATGTTACATCTACAGAATACAAGACTACCAAGCGAATCACCGATACTCCTCAGCAGGAGCGCAACCTGAGCTTTGCTCCTGATGGCAGAAGTCTGGTCTATGCTTCTGAGCGCAATGGCGTATGGCAGATTTTCCAGGCTAAGATCAAGAACGAGAAGGAGAAGAACTTTACTTACTGCACCGAGGTAGAAGAGGAGCAGCTCACCAAGACCAATGTTACTTCTCAGTATCCTGCCTACAGTCCTGATGGCAAGGAGGTGGCTTTCTATGAGGATCGTGCTACCCTCCGCATCATCAATCTGAAATCAAAGGAAGTACGCACCGTACTCGATGGCAAGTACAACTATTCTTACTCTGATGGCGACATCTGGTTTGAATGGAGCCCAGACAGCAAGTGGCTCATGTGCAGCTACATCGGTAATGGCGGATGGAACAACACTGATATCGCCGTAGTAAAGGCTGACGGAAAGGAAGTGCACAATATTACCGACAGCGGTTACAGCGACAGCAACGGCAAGTGGGTACTCGGAGGAAAGGCTATTCTCTTCGAGAGCGACCGTGCCGGTTATCGCAGTCATGGTTCATGGGGTGCAGAATATGATGCCTATCTCATGTTCCTCGACCTCGAAGCCTACGACCGCTTCCGCATGTCTAAGGAGGAACTCGAATTAGCCGAGGCCAACAAGGACGAGAAGGAGAAGAAGGCTGACGAGAAGGAGGAGAAGAAGAAGGAAAACAAGAAGAAGAAAGAGGAGAAGACAGGAAAGATTGAGGTGGATAAGGTAAAACCTCTCGAACTCGACTTCGAGAACTGCCGTGACCGTGTGGTCCGTCTTACCGTCAACTCATCCAATATGGGTGATGCCATCATCGACAGCAAGGGAGAGAAGGTTTATTACCAGGCTGCCTTTGAAGGTGGCTACGACCTCTGGTGCCACGACCTGAAGGAAGGCAGCACTACCCTGATGATGAAGGGTATCGGTGGCGGTGGCTTCGTTGCCGACAAGGATATCAAGAACCTCTTCCTCTGCAATGGCAGCAGCATCAAGAAGATTGACCTGGGCAGCAAGGCTACTACCAACATCGACTTTGAGGCTCCATTCAACTACAAGCCTGCCGAGGAGCGTCAGTATCTCTTCGACCATGTATGGCGCCAGGTAGCTGACAAGTTCTATGATCCAAAGATGCAGGGTGTGGATTGGGAGTACTATCGCAAGGTATATGAGAAGTTCTTACCTTATATTAATAATAACTTCGACTTCGCTGAGATGTTGAGCGAGATGCTGGGTGAGCTGAATGCCAGCCATACCGGTTGCCGTTATTATGCCAGTGGCGCTTCTCTTTCTACCGCAGCTCTCGGTGCCTTCTTCGATCCTAACTACGAGGGTGACGGCTTGAAGATTCAGGAAGTCATCAAGCGTGGTCCTTTCGCCGTGAAGAAGAACGAGGTTACTGCCGGCTGCATCATCGAGAAGATCGATGGAGAGGCTATCAAGGCGGGTAAGGATTACAACGCATTGCTCGATGGAAAGGCTGGCAAGAATGTACGTCTCACCATCAAGAACACCAAGGGCAAGACTTTCGACCTCACCATCAAGGCGATTTCACAGGGTGCTCAGCAGGAGCTTCTCTACAAGCGCTGGGTGGATAGAAACCGTGCCATCGTGGACAGTGTATCAAAGGGCAGAATCGCCTATGTTCACGTAAAGGCAATGGACAGCGAGAGTTTCCGCACCGTATATAGTGAACTCTTGAGCGACAAGAACCGCAACAAGGATGCCGTAATCGTGGATGAGCGCCACAATGGTGGTGGCTGGTTGCACGATGACCTCTGCACCTTGCTCAGCGGCAAGCAGTATCAGGAGTTTGTGCCTCATGGAAAGGTTGTGGGCAAGGATCCATTCAACAAGTGGACCAAGCCATCCTGCGTTCTGATCTGCGAGGACGACTACAGCAACGGTCATGGTTTCCCATGGGTATATAAGGAGTTGGGCATCGGTAAGCTGATTGGTGCACCGGTGGCTGGAACAATGACTGCTGTATGGTGGGAGACATTGATGGACCGCAGCCTGGTATTCGGTATTCCACAGGTAGGTTGCCGTGATATGCGTGGCACCTTCGGCGAGAACACTACCCTCTATCCAGACATCGAGGTATATAATTCTCCAGAGGATTACATCACCGGTCATGATACTCAGCTCATCAGAGCCGTAGAGGAAATGATGAAGAAGTAAGGAAGAGGAATTCTTCGGATGAATCATCTTATACATCAAAAGAGCGTGATCGCCAAATGAGGCTATCACGCTCTTTCTTTGTTAACATTAAAATATTCGAAGATGAAAGAAATCTAGCAAACTTTCTTCTTTCGCTCACAATAGCGTTCGCATTGAGCACAAATGTCATATCCCAGCATGGCACCCAGGATGAAATCCTCTTCCGGCGTAAGCTGGCATAAAGGTTTGGTAACAATCATGCGGATAGCATCCAGGCATTCCTTCTTACCAAAGAAGAGATTCAGACGGTCGTTGCCAACCGGCTGGATGATGTAATCAATGTTCTGACGCTCTAATCTTGTTATGGCAAAAGACTCATATTTCCTGTTGAAGGTGTAGAGCACCAGACGGCGCACGCCCTTCTTATATTCATATATATGATTCATCAGAACCTTCAAATCTACTGGTGTTGCGATTTCCTGCTGCATACTATCCGAATTAATCTAGTTTCTTATCAGGAATCAGAGAATTCTATGATTTAATCTATGAACCCAAAATGACTCAAGATTCTATAGTCAGAGATTTCTATGACTCCTGAAAAAATATTTTTTAATACTAAAGCGCTGGTTTGATGGCCTCAATCCAGGCATCTATACGCTCCTCTGTCTTGTCGTCCTCGTTTACCTCGTCAAGTGCGAGTCCCAGGAACTTGTCGCCATCAATCGCCTCACTGTCATCATAGGTGTAACCATCTGTAGAAACACCAGGCAATACGGTAGCACCAGCCTCAACAGCAGCATCATAGAGTTCCTTCATACCGCCGCAGAATGTATCAGGGTAAGACTCGCTGTCGCCACAACCAAACAGGGCAACAGTCTTACCAGCCAAGCCGGCACTCTTCAGCGTCTTCACGCCATCATACCAGTCATCCTGCATCTCTCCGGCACCCCATGTAGAAGTACCGAGAAGAAGATTCTCGTGACTTGCGATAGTAGCATCATCGATGTTAGCTACATCTACAGCTTCCACGCCCAACTTAGAAGCGATGGTTTCGGCAATCGACTGACATGAGCCAGTAGAAGAGCCATAAATTACGATAGTTGTTTTCATTTGTCCTTTATCTTTTAGTTACATTTATTTTCGGGTGCAAAGATACAGCCTTTTCCCATCATCTGCAATACCTAAAAATGATGGTTTCGGGAAAATACCTAGATATGGGGATAGGAGAAAAGGTTTAGGATGGTTTATCCTAAAACTTCCGGAATTTGAGGACTTTTAAGACAATTCATCCTAAATCTTTCTTAAATCTTATATTTTTAGGATGATTGAGCCTAAAATAGTATCTTTGTACCTAAAATAAAAACATAGATACTTAATCCGATGAAAGATTTTGCAGCGATAGATTTCGAAACGGCCAACCAGCAGCGTACAAGCGTCTGCTCGGTGGGCATCGTGATAGTGAGGGATGGCGAGATAGCAGACAGTTACTACAGCCTCATCAAGCCCGAACCGGAGTATTACTCTTATTGGAACACCCGGGTTCACGGCCTGACCCTGGAAGACACGATGAATGCAGATGTCTTCCCGAAGTCTGGGCAGAAATAGCGCCCAAGATAGAAGGTCTGCCTCTGGTAGCCCACAACGCCCCCTTCGACGAAGGCTGCCTGAAGGCAGTATTCCAGATGTATCAGATGGAATATCCCGGCTACGAATTCCATTGCACCTGCCGTGCCTCCCGAAGAAAGCTAGGCTCTCTCCTCCCCAACCATCAGCTCCAGACCGTAGCAGCCTATTGCGGTTACGACCTCACCATGCACCACAATGCCCTGGCTGATGCCGAAGCCTGTGCCTGGATAGCAAGAGAGCTGCTATAAGCCAAATAGATAAATTTGTGGTGTTTTTACCACAAATTTCTCGTATTTTTGTAGGGAATTTACCACAAATTTCGTATATTTGCACCAAAAATGCTAAAAAGCATTCAAATAAATGAATTAATAATAGAAGAAATATGGAATTATTGAAGCAATTATCCGACAATCTCATCAAACGTACAGACACCCGATACGTAAGATATATGTATCATCAGATTCCATGGAAGAATCGGATGACAGCCCTTGTGGGACCTCGTGGCGTGGGTAAGACCACACTCCTCTTGCAGTACATCAAGCAGAATCTCAAGTTGAAGGACACCCTATATGTGAGTGCCGAATCCATCTATTTCGCCAATCATACACTCTTTGAAACTGCCATGAAATTCAATCAACTTGGCGGCAAGCATTTCTTTATCGACGAAATACATAAATATAAGGGATGGGCAACGGAGCTGAAGATGATATACGATAATCTGCCCGACCTGCAAGTAGTGTTTACAGGATCATCAGTGCTTGACATCTATCAGGGAACCGCCGACTTAAGCCGTCGTGTCCTCGTCTATAAAATGCAAGGTCTGTCGTTTAGAGAATATATTGGCATGAAACTAGGAATCGACCTACCAGCCTACCCATTGGAGCAAATCGTTAATCATGAGGTAGAGTTGCCGATAGAGATAGACCATCCCCTATCCCTCTTCAACGAATATCTGCGCCAGGGGTACTATCCTTTTTATGAAGACGAGGGCTATAAGATGCGCTTAAACCAGGTAGTAAGCATGACGTTGGAAACCGACATTCCCCAATATGCCAACTACACAGTAACCATATCGAGGAAATTGAAGGAACTGATGCAGGTGATAGCAGACAGTGTGCCATTCAAGCCTAACATGAGCACCATCGCAACAACCATCAAGGCAGACCGCGGCTTGCTTCCCGACTACTTTGAACTTATGGAAAAGGCAGGTCTCATCGCCCAACTCCACGATTCAACAAAAGGAGTAAGAGGTCTGGGAAAGGTTGAAAAAGTATATCTCGACAATACAAACCTCTCTTTCGCCCTCACATCTGAAACTCCCGATATAGGAAATCAACGTGAGACCTTTTTCTTTAATCAGATGAGAGTGAACCATACCGTTTACAATTCTCCCATCTCTGATTTTCTGATAGACGGCAAGACCTTTGAGATAGGTGGCAAGAAGAAAGGTCAGAAGCAGATAACCGATGCAGAAGAGGGATATATCGTAAAAGATGATATTGAAACCGGTTTCGGCAATATCATTCCTCTCTGGACATTCGGAATGAATTATTAGTCAACAGCAGGAGGCTACAGAGACTAAACAGCAGACAAATGCTGAACAAGAAATCACAAGAGAGTTCTGTAGAGATCAATTGAGCTCATTTTGCAGACGACATATTTAAGAAATTAATAGGGAAAGCGCAGAATCCTGCTGGCAGTGATGCCAGCAGGATTCTGCGCTTTTTGAAACAAAAGCATACACATGGATTTCTAAAGAACAAGCCAAAAGTTTAAATTTATTAAACATTCCCGTTTTTGTCATTAATGACACTTTTCGGGAATGACGATGATTATAAAAGTAGAGATCCTGCACCTTGTTATGGAGCATAGAAGCATAGAGAAGACCATTCCTCCATTCGTCAGGAATATGGCATATTCCAAATTTAGCACCCAGGATAGCTCCTGCTACTGCTGCATTGGTATCCGCATCTCCGCCTGATAAAACAATCTTCAGGATACCCTCTTTATACGAGGTTGCATGCCAATAAGCCCATAGGGCAGCCCCTAAAGTTCTGAGCGTATATCCCATACTCTTTTCATCATCCAGACACAAAGAATCCAGACCTTCATGACATGCCAAGTCAACAAATGGAACGATTCGTTCATCATATTGTTTGGCAATGCCAATCACCTCTTCATAATCCAATATCCTGTCTTCAAAGACAAGAGCATGTATGATAGAAGAAACGATAACGCAAGAGCCCACACAGCGTGGATCAAAATGAGTTAGCTTACAGATATTCTCAGCATTATTAGCCACATTGCCCTTCATAAGCCCTACCACCGAAGTTCTCATGACGGCTCCATTAGCTGCAGCTTTTTTCTTTCCCATCTTCCAGATAATCTCTGCAGCCTTCTGTGGATTCGAAGTATAGTCGCCAAGAGCCATTACATTATAAGTATGCCGGCCAATTCCCATGCCTCCGTTCATCATCCATTCCTTAAACCTTCTGGCAATATCAAGAATATCTACCTTTTGACAAGCCACAAAAGAATCTAAGATGCATAGCATCATGTCGGTATCATCTGTCCAGTCGCCTCTTTGCCAACGACGACGATGATCATCCTGCACGATTTGTGAATAATCCTCTATCCCATTAGGATAGAAACGATCCACCTCTTGCTTGGACATAAACTCCGTGCTCAGTCCCAAGGCATCTCCTACAGCTTGCCCGAAGATAGTGCCGAGGAATCGTTCTTTTAAAGTTTCATTTTCCATATTTTTTCTATTCATACAACCAACCAATCGTAAAGTCATCCCTATCTGGCAATAGTGCTGTACCGATTACACAACTTCACTTTTTAACGACAACACTTATTCCCTTTCATGCTCCTTCAGATACTTTTAGTCTAAGCCAAGAAGGGAAATATTTCCAAAGCTGACATCCCATTTTGAGTTCGACTAAACGTTCAAAAGTTCAACTAAGTTAGATTTCATCATTAGCAACTGATTTTCTGAGTATTATAACAAAGACGCAAGCTAAAGATTGACTAACTTCGACTAAAAGTTCGACTAACTTCAACTAAGTTCGACTAGACATCGTCTAAAACCCACCTCTTTCCAACTGTTAATTTTATGATTCCTTTTTTCTTAAGCGTAGAGAGGAAATTACCTATTTTACGTTTTTTCTGTTCATCAGTCAACACATCAGACAATTTTGATTGTATAAGAGTATTCAGTTCACTTCTAGTAGCTCCACCAAAGGAACGAAGATAAGATATTATCATTTCTCTAAAGTGATGATCGTTGAAACTACGGTTTTTAATGTATTCAGTTTTCAACTCATCATTATTTGCAGTTTTTGCCACATACTCCGATAAAAATAATTTTGGGTATCGACCTTCCACAAGGTGTAGTTTTCTCAATCTTGTTGCAGTTACCTTATCTATTGTTTCATGTTTTTGTACCATATCCAATGCTATACAATCATAAAGCGATAAGTCTGGATTGGCTTTCAACAAACGATAATATTGCTCATTAATAAGTTTACCATAAATTTTAACAACGACTTCCCTCTTGGCTTGATCTATCTGATAGTCAGGCATAGGAAAAAAGCGTTTTTGCTGTTCTGTAAAAACCTTGCGAATTCCTCGTCCTATCGTATCTATCATGTTGAAGTTAACCATACCTTGGCATAACACATAATTGCGATAGAACTTCTGAGGTCCATTTTGTTCAATAGCATTTCTTACAGTACCTGGCAAGAAGAATCCTCCATTAGCAAATGTTACAGAGTTAGGCTCTTCTACCATAGTAATACGTTCTTGCATAGTATAATCCTGGTGCGCTATACAATTATGTGACAGTATCGGCGAATCGGTACCACTGTAGCGCATGAATCGGTACCATCATAGCACTGCATTCGGTACCATCGTATCACTTGAATCGGTACCATCATAGCGCCCCAATCGGTACCAAAAAGATGTAAAGTTCTGCTCATGTATAATAATAACCGCCTATCTTTGCAGAAGAATTTTAAAATCTGTATAGATATGGCACAAAGTAATGTAAACATGAGCAAATTAAAACGTTCATTTCAAATGCTAGCGGCAAAAATACCGCAGCGCACCATTTGCGAGCAACTACACATGGGGCGTGGGGTACTTAACCGGTACAAAACCTTGGCGGATTCTCAAGGTTTGTCCTATGGTGTGATAGGCCGCATGAGTGACGGGGAAATAGAATCTTTCCTCCAGTTGTCCAAACCCACAGCAGTCCCATCCTCCCAACGTCAGGTGCTAGACGGGCTGTTGCCAGAATATGTGTCAGACTTGTCGCATAACCGCTACCTCACCATTCAAGCCCTGCACGAGTCATACAAGAAGGAGCATCCCGACGGATATGGATACACCCAGTTCAAGAAGT
>NZ_QSIG01000048.1:0-21410 GCF_003468525.1 Prevotella sp. AM34-19LB
GAATCATCGGGAAAATCAGCGCATTTACAGTCTTGCAATATATTAATTATGTAAACAACAGACCGATTGGCAGGGTTAAGTATGCGCTAAATTAATTCCGCCAACGGGTATATACCTTATTATATATATAAAAAAGCGGAAAGAGGGGGATTCGAACCCCCGATTCCCTTTAGGGGAATACACGCTTTCCAGGCGTGCCTCTTCAGCCACTCGAGCACCTTTCCAGTTTCGGAGTACAAAATTATCACTTTTTATTCGAAAAGCCACATATTCGTGTGCTTTTTACATTTCTTTAACTAGAGAACATATAAAACAAGCGCCCTGAGAGGACAAAAGCTGCATAAAAGGAAGCTTTTGCCCTTTCAGGGCGACTTGTTGGTTCTTACTTCTCAGGAATAATCTCGAAGATTTCTGCTGTGCCCTCAATCAGAACCTTGGCAGCCTTCTTCACCAATTCTACCTTGCAGAATGACTGATCGATGCTGGTTGTTGCCAATACCTTACCCTTGGCATTCAACTGACGGCAAACGACAGAGCTGCCAGGAGCAACCTTCAGCAAGAATGTATAGCCGGTAACACCCTTCTCTACGCCAAAGGTGAGAGTTCCCTCATTTGTGAATGAGGTGCAAGGGTTCTCATCGAAACCATACATCGCTGCCTGCATATCCTTAGCCTCTACTGTAAAGCTCAAACGCTCTGGAGTAGTTGGGTTCACCTCGAAGGTACGGACTGCAGCCCAGTTGCGCTTGTCAGACTTCAATTTCTTGATGCGGATATAACGTGCCTCAACAGGAGAATCGGTCTTCCAGTTGATGATGTACTGCTTCTTCAACTCGCCAGTCAGCGCCTTCCATTCCTTTCTGTCAAGAGAATACTCCAATACGGTGTTGTCGAAGTAATCCACATCATCCACAGAGTTACGTCCCTGAAGGATTCTTACCTCAGAAACAGAACGTACACAACCTAAGTCTGCACCAATCCAGTCGCCAGTGTTCTGACCATTACCTGATGTATAATAGGTAGTAGAATCATTGTCAAACATCGCCTTGCTCTGGGTAGTTCTCAAGGTTGCATAAGTACCGATACCCTTATAGAAAGCAGGCACCTTGCCAGTCAACTTCTTGAAGAATCCAGAAGCCATATCATCCATAGACTGCTCATAGAATGGCTGCAATACCATGGTTCCAGACTTATGCTTCTCGTAGGCAGCTACATCTTCCTTGCTCATGCGGTTGTTTACGTAGCCCTCCCAGAATGCCTGGTCGTTGCCAGCCTTGTATTCCTTGATAAGACTCATGGTCTTCAAGCCACGGTCGCCCAACTTGCCAAACTCAGTCAACCAAGGACGGAGTTCCTTCATCAGCAGGGCATTCTTGCAGTTTGCCTCCATCTGAGCAGGCGCATTCTTCACTCTTACAAACTCGCTCTGCAGGGCATTGAACTCGGCATCGGTGAAGTTATCGATGCGGAAGCTCTTGGTCTCCCATGATTCGATACGGCGATAACCGGTCTCGGTATCGCATGAGTGCATAGCGAATGTGCGATAAGCATCGTGTGCCTCTGGAGTCAGATCTACCAGACCACGTTCCCAGTTGTCGAGCGGATTATAGTTGGCGATATTCCAAGAATAGTCGGCTACACCATAGAGTGCCAGCTTGGAAGCCTCACCATGCTCCATTGGGTTGCTCACGAAACCACAGAGATCCTTGTTGGTCAGGTCGGTCTGCAAACCGTAGGTAGGACCCTGCATGATGATATGGCGTGCATAATCTGTTACAGGGAAGTTCCACCAGTAATAAGCAGGGCGCTTGATACGGGAGTTCACCCAGTCGAGCGTCTCGCGGGTCAAGTCACTACATACCACATCACCTGTCCAGAATACATTGATAGATGGATCGAGGGTGTTACCGAAGATAGCCAAAGAACCGGTTGGTTTTGGATTCGCCCAGAGACGGGTATAATCGGTAGGACACATCACGAGCGGTGTAACATCGCCCTTAGCCTTCACAAACTCCTTAGCCAGGCGGTTCAAGAGTTCAGACTGCTTCACTGGGTTGGCACCCTCGCCGGAAATATCATCAAAGAAAATAGCGAAAGAACGTACACCGAGGTCGTACATCAAGTCAAGCTTGTGAACCAGGTTCTGATAGTCTTCCTCGTTCCACTTGATATCCTGTCCAGGATGGATAGCCCATACGAAATCTACACGGTTGCGACGGCAAGCCTGTACGAGTTCGCTGATGTTCTTAGCCTCTTTCTCAGGATAAGGCAAGCGCCAGTTAGGGCAGCTGTGATAAGGATCATCCTTTGGACCATAGAGATAGGTGTTCATCTTGTTCTTTCCATAATAATCGATGAGGGAAAGACGCACCTGATGAGACCAAGGCTCACCATAGAAGCCTTCTACCACACCACGGTTTGGAAGATCTGGGTAGTCGTTGCAAGTGGTATAAGGCATCTGGCCCTTAGCCATCTCGCTGTTTACAATCTGGCGCAAGGTCTGCAAGCCATAGAAAGCACCACGCTCATCGTATCCCACAATCTGGATACCTTTGGCATCAGCCTTCAGGCTGTAAGCACCCGATACAGGCTTCACTCCTGCTTTAGCAGCAAGTTTCTCACCGAAATCGATGGTCAGGCGAATGCCCTTGGCGTTAGCGGTCAGGAACTTCACATCATCCGCAAACTTACCTTTCTTGTCAATCACCTTGACACCCTTCTGCAGGTCGAGTCGGTTAGCAGCATCCACATTCAGAAGATGTGGTGTAGGACTCACGATGAGTCCGTGATGATCCAGTTTCTTACCAGGAATCATGTGCACGTCCTGCTTTTCAGAACGCTGGCCGCTCAGGTCTTGTGCCTGAGTGCCCTGTGCAAATGCTGCCATCAACATAGCAGCCAAAATCACTTTTCTAGTCATAATGAATCGTTTGGTTTTAATATTAAGCTTATTATTTTTATTATTTCATAGGGGAAAGACGCTTTCCTGACTTAATTCAGCTGAAAGACGCTTTCTACATTCTTATTCGTCTGTTCTGCGAATTCCTCCTCACTCACTCCGTAGGCTTTTGCCAGAGTCTTGAGCACTTCTATCACGAAAGCGCTTTCATTGCGCTTGCCACGATAAGGCACGGGAGCCATATAAGGACTGTCGGTCTCCAGGATGATGCGATTCATCGGAACCGCAGCCGGAAGATCTTCTCTGAGATGACTGCTCTTGAAAGTAGAAACACCGCCGATACCCAGCACGAAGTTATCGAAAGAGAGAAGCTCTTCAGCCTCCTTCTGATTGCCCGTGAAGCAGTGGAACACGCCACCAGGCAGGTCTTTCTGATACTGACGGAGCAAGTGCACCATCTCGTTCTGTGCCTTGCGGCAATGAATCATCAGGGGGAGTCGGGTTTCTACCGACCATTTCACCTGTTCCTCGAATGCCTCCAACTGCTCCTGCTCGAACTCACGGCTCCAGTAATAATCCAGTCCGATTTCGCCAATGGCTATGAAATCAGAAATCTGCATCTTCCTGAGTTCAGCCAGCTGATCCTTCCAGTCAGCCTTCACCTCTTCAGGATGCAAACCGATCATGGGATAGGCATAACCCGGATATTCCCGACTCAATGCCAGTACAGCGTGCGTGGTCTTCACATCGATGGCAGGCAAGAACACCTTGCCTACCCCCGCTTCCTGGGCACGAGCGAAGGCTTCCGCTCTATCCTCATCAAACTCTTCTGCATCGAGATGAGTATGCGTATCTATTACTTTGAACATTGAACTTTGAACTTTGAACTTTGAGCTTTGAACTTTATGATTAGTACTGGCGCTTCATCATTTTCTGTGCATACTTTGCCAACTCCTCCTTGCGCTCAGCAGGCACATTCACAGCATCAAGATACTTCTTGCTCTGCTCGAAGTAATAGGCAATCTTATCCTGTGCCATCTTGTCGATACCGATTTCGTTATAGAGACGGGTAACGGCAGCCACCTTCTCATTGCGGTCGAATTCCTTGGCATCCACCCATTTCTGGAGTTCAGCACGCTGGGCATCATTGGCATGGTTGAAGGCATTGATGAGCATAAAAGTCTTCTTGTTGGAAGTGATATCACCACCAATAGCCTTACCAAACACCTTGGAATCACCATATACATCGAGGAAATCATCCTGCAGCTGGAAAGCCAAGCCGATCTGCTCGCCAAACTTATAGAGATTGTCAGCATCCTCAGCAGAAGCATCAGCCAGGATGGCACCAATCTTCAGGGCACAAGCCAGAAGCACACTGGTCTTGAGGCGAATCATCTCGATATATTCCTCTTCCTTCACATCATTGCGGTTCTCAAACTCCATATCATACTGCTGTCCCTCTCCAATCTCAAGGGCAGTAGTAGTAAAGAGCTTCATCACCTTGGCAAGATGTTGATCGTCGCACTGTGCCATTCTCTCGTAAGCCAACACCAACATACTGTCACCGGAGAGGATAGCAGTATTGGCATCCCACTTCTTGTGTACAGTCTCATGACCACGACGGAGGTCTGCATTATCCATCAGGTCGTCGTGCAAGAGCGTATAGTTGTGATAAGTCTCAAGAGCTATCGCATTCATCAGAATCTTCTCAGGATCATTCTTGAAGAGATTGTATCCCAAGAGCATTAAAACAGGGCGAATACGCTTTCCACCTAAAGAGAGTACGTACTTCACCGGTTCGTAAAGCGACAATGGTTTACGATTGTATGGGAGATTTGCCAGGAAATCATTCACCATTACCAATAATTCTTCTGATGTCTTCATATCTATCATATTTCTAATTTATAATATCTGATTTATAACTTGTCTTTTATAACTTGAATACCACCGGAACGGCAATCATGGTACGGCACACCTTGTTCTTGTCCATACCCGGTTTCCATTTGGGCATCATCTTCATCACGCGGAGCGCTTCAGCATCAAGGGCTGCATCCACCGAGGTACTTACCTTGGTATTGGCGATGCTTCCATCCTTGTTCACGATGAAGGTTACCACCACCGTACCCTGTACCTTGTTGTTCTGCGCCACCTGCGGATACTTCAGGTTCTTGGTGAGCCATTGCATGAATGCCGACCAGCCTCCAGGAAACTCCGGAATCTTCTGCACCACGGTAAACTTGATAGGAGCCTCAGCCTGTGTATCTGCCGGATCCACCGCCGTCTCAGGAGCCGCCTCCTTGACGTCAGCCCCTTCTACCACACCCGAACCATCACCGATTACCAGTTCACTGGTAGTCGTGCTGATCTTTTCCGGAGTCTTCTTGACCATTTGCTGCTCGGTAGGTTTCACCTCCTGGGTGATAGCCTGCGAGGCAGGTGCCTTCGCCATAGCCTCCGCACTCACCATATCTTTCTGGTCGGGCGGAGTTGACATTTCCATATCTTGCGAAAGATCTTCAAAGTTCTCTGCCCAGTCGTCATCTCCCTGCGGATTTCTGGAATATTGCAATCCTACAAAAAGAAGCGTAAAGGCAATAAGGAGTCCCAGCAGGAAAAAGGTTACCCGCTTGTCCTCCAACTGTGCACGATCTGATTTCTTTATTTCCACAATATCTATTATCTACTATTTGCAGACTTGTTCACCCGTTTTTGGGGTCCAAACTGCAATATTTTACATTCTCTTTCGTTATTTTCTACGAAAACATTGCAAATTTACGTCTTATTTCTCAAAAAAGCCGTATCTTTGCCAAAGAATTAGATATTTTAAATGAAAAAAGTTGTTTTTTCCATTATATTGACGCTTTTCGCGACAAAAATGGGGGCTCAAGAGAGTCAGACGGGGTATAACTTCCTCCGACTCCCCGTCAGTGCCCATGCTGCAGCCTTGGGAGGCGATAACATCACCTTGATAGAAGATGATGCGGCACTTGCTTTCCATAATCCAGCCCTGCTCACTTCGGTGAACGACCGTACCCTCAACTTCAACTACATGAACTATATGAAGGGGGTGAATATGGCATCAGCTTCATTCAACCGCATCGCCGGAGAGAAGGCTTCGTGGGCGGTTGCGGCCCAGTATGTGGATTATGGCAAGATGAAGCAGACCGATGAGAACAACATCCAGATGGGTGAATTCTCGGCTAAGGATATCTGCCTGGCGGGTACTTTCTCCTACCTGCTCAGCGAACGCATCGTGGGTGGCATCACCGCCAAATTCATCACCTCGTATATCGGTGATTACAACTCTATCGCCATGGGAGTGGATTTAGGTCTCAACTATTACGACCCCGACTATGAGTGGTCGGTTTCAGCAGTAGCCAAAAATCTGGGTGGACAGCTCAAGGCTTATGATGAAGAATACGAGAAGATGCCGATCGACCTACAGGTAGGTGTCAGCAAGCACTTCATTAATACTCCTTTCCGCATTTCAGTCACTTTGGTGAATCTGAACCATTGGGATAAGGGACTTAGAAACCATGCGGTATTAGGTGCCGATCTGCTGTTGAGCGAAAGCCTCTGGCTGGGAGCAGGCTACAACTTCCAACGCCACGATGAAATGAAAATCGTAAACGGAGAAGATGAGACCAGCAGCCATGGAGCCGGATGGTCGTTTGGTGGCGGTATCAATCTGGAGCGCTTCCATCTCAACATCGCCTACGGCAAATACCATGTCAGCAGCAACAGTCTGCTGCTGAATATCGACTACAGATTATAAAATACTGATTATAGAATAGAATAGAATACTGATTATAGAATAGATAAACTTTTCAGATTTAAAGATATGAAGAAGATTACAATAGCAATTGACGGTTACTCTTCTTGTGGAAAGAGTACCATGGCAAAGGATCTTGCCAAGGAAATCGGATATGTGTATGTAGATACAGGTGCAATGTATCGCTCAGTTACGCTCTACGCCTTGCGTCACCAGCTTTTCGATGAGGATGGCAAGGTAAAGGTTGCAGAGTTAGAGACCGAGATGCCAAACATCAACATCTCTTTCAAGTTCAACGCCGGCACAGGTCGCCCAGACTGCTACCTCAACGGTGAGTTGGTAGAAAAGGAGATCCGCTCGCTGGAGGTTTCCAATCACGTAAGCCCAGTGGCAGCCATCCCATTCGTAAGAGAGGCTTTGGTAGCCCAGCAGCAGAAGATGGGCGAAGACAAGGGCATCGTCATGGATGGCCGTGACATCGGTACCACCGTTTTCCCTAATGCAGAACTGAAGATCTTCGTTACGGCAAGCTCTCAGGTAAGAGCACAGCGCCGTTTCGATGAGCTCAAGGAGAAAGGAATGCCTGCCGATTTCGAGGCAATCCTGAAGAATGTAGAGGAGCGTGACTACATTGATACTCATCGTGAGACCTCTCCTTTGCGCAAGGCTGATGATGCCATCACACTTGACAACAGTGAGATGACAATTCCGGAACAGAAGGAATGGTTGATGAAACAGTATCAAAAAGCCACAGAAAAGTAACAAAAAGCTACTTTGTTGAAGAAAGGATAGAGAATATTGCAAAAATATATTAAAATCTCAGTTTAATATAATAAAACAACCATTTTAAAGAATTGGCTTTGCAAAAAAACGTTGTTTTATTTATCTTTGCAACCATAATGACAAAGTAGTAATGATATAGATTATAAATTTTGAGTTAATTACTGTTTTTTGAAGGTGATAAGTCCTCGTGAGAAGATTTATCACCTGTTTTTATTTTAGGAGTTGAATCATCAGATTACCTATTTCTCTTTATGATAAGGTATCCTTGATGATTTTCTCCTTGCATTCTTCCATCAGCCATTTAGGAGTACTGGTAGCACCGCAGATGCCAACGGTATTCACGCCCTTCAACCAATCCATATTGATTTCCTCGGCACTCTCTATCTGATAGCTGTTAGGATTCACACTCTTGCACTCCTTGAAGAGCACCTTTCCATTGCTGCTCTTTCTGCCACTGACAAAGAGGATGACATCATGCTTGCTGGCAAAGGATGCGATGTTTGGCATTCTGTTAGCCACCTGGCGGCAGATGGTATCAAAGCTCTTGAAGGTTGCGCCCTCTACAATATGCTCCTGGCAATACTCGATGATGCGATGGAACTCATCCAGACTCTTGGTGGTCTGGGAATAGAGATAGATATCACGGTTGAAATCCAACTTACCTACTTCCTTCAGATGCTCTACATCCTCCAACTTCTCTACCACGAGGGCATGACTCTCGGTCTGTCCTACCAGACCCAACACCTCGGCATGACCTTTCTTGCCGAAGATGACAATCTGCGCCTCAGGATTGCTCACATACTGCTTCTTGATGCGGCGCTGCAACTGGAGTACTACCGGACAGGTAGCATCAATAATCTCAATATTGTTCTTCTCTGCCAGCGCATAAGTCTCAGGCGGTTCACCATGGGCACGAAGCAGCACCTTCACACCGTGAAGCTCCTTCATCTCCTCATGGTCGATGGTGATGAGTCCCGCCTCATGCAGGCGCTCCACCTCCATACCATTATGCACAATATCACCCAGGCAGTAGAGTGTACTGCCCTTTTCCAACTCTTCTTCAGCTTTCTTGATGGCAGTGGTTACGCCGAAGCAGAAACCACTACCATGATCTATTTCTATCTGCATTACTTTACATTTATTCTAATTACAACTTTGGCATTCTCCGGATCATTGGTAATCATGAGAATACGAGGATGCTTGGCACGCGACTTCTTCAGATCGGCAGCCACGGCTGTTACCTTCATCTTCACGGTCTCTCCCGGCTGAATCTTGCTCTTCTTCAACTGTACCTGCAAGCCCATGGTAAACATCTGCATGCTTCGGATATCCAAAACCGACTTACCCCTGTTGGTAACCAGGATTTCACCCTTGCGCTTCTTCTTGCCGTTGAAGCTTCCCAGATTCAGATCGGTGGTAGAGAGTTCCACCTTCGGTGCCTGTTCTTTCTGCTCAGCAGTCAACTTGTCGAAACTTGGCAGGAGAACGGCAGAAACCACGATTTCCTTCTCTGGAGCAATCTTGTCACCAGGACGCTCACCCAGATAAACAGAAGTCTGATTCAAGCCGAAATCACGCAGCTTCTTCGAATCCAGCACGAAGGTAATCTCTGCGGAACGGTGAGGAGCCACCCTGGATGGCGAAACAGTCGCCTGGAGATAGTTAGGAAGATGCATGACCACAGGTTCCATCATCTCCTCTGTAGGATTGAAGATATGGATGCGCTGTACCGGACGGTCGCCACGGTTCACGTCATCAAACTCCACCTCCTGGACATCCGACTTGAGTTCGCCAAGCAGTTCATCATACGGACCTGCGAAATCTACCACATTGCTCACTACCCTACCACGCATAGAGAGGATAAAAGGTTCCTCCGATGCATTGCTATAGAGGCATATCTGCTTGTGGAAGGTACCCATCTGCTTCGCATCATACACCGCCTTGACCAAGAAGCTGTCGCCAGGAGCCACACTGTTCTTCGGATACACCACTTCTGTACATCCGCAACTCTTATACACCTGATGGATGATCAGCGGTTTGCTGCCCTCATTCTTCATCAGGAACTCAGCGGTCACCGGCTTGCGGAATACTACCTGTCCACAATCCACGATCTCGCTCTGAGTACTTATTTTCTGTGCCGACGCAGACACCGCCAACAGCGATGAAAGCATCAATATATTCATTCGTTTCATACTATTCTATTCGTAATTATCAATCCTTATATTAATTATTAACTGTCATCTTATATGCCTCCGTACGACCACCAAACTCCGGACTGTAGGTACACTCTGCCGTGCAGGATCCCGACTGGTAGTCGCCCTTACGGTCAACATAATATTCCATTTCTACGAAATGCTTACCTTTAGATAAACGATTAAAATAGAAATTTGTTGTATTATCCTTAGGAGAAACATAACATTCCATTCCCCACTGGTAACCGCTCAGCTGATTGACAGGCTCCAGACAGGCTGCCCGTTTGTCCACAATTTTCACGAAATCGTAGTCACGGTCGGCAGTAATGATGAGTGTTACCTTCACCTTCTCTCCCACCTTCGCCTGAGCCTTGCCCCTGCCCTGCGATTCAGCAGGAACGATGACACGGCGCACCTTGATGCCCGATTCGGCAGATGCGATTTCGCTGACAGGTTGCTTGAACTCTGCATATACGGCACCCCAGCTGGTATAATCACTCTTCTTGTTGATGCTCAGGTAGATGCCTTACCCGCCTTTGCGGTCTTGACATAACCCAGCGTAGTAGAATCCTGCGGCATCGGGAGCAGCTTGCCATCCAGTTTCAGAACAGCATTCTCAGCCTTTCTGTTCCAGTTGCTTTCATTGCCCTTCATAAAGGCGTAGACAGCATCCACGGTGTTCACCGGCGTATCCCAAACCTGGGTGCGCTTCGACATCAGAAGCCAGCGCTGCATCTCCTCGATAGTCTGCTGTTTGCTAATAGCAGACGATGCTGAAGAAATAGCAGCTATAGACTGAGCATCCAAAGCCTGCAGAGCCTCGATGGCAGCCACCTCCGTTGGAATCTTATAGTTTCTCCAACTATAGTACGCCTTGCGAGTATCATAATATCTGCCCATATCCTCACGATAGACGGAATATTCCTCCATGCTCTTCAAGTAGTCGGCAGCCGTCTTGTAATCGTAGTTTAGGGCGAGTATCACAGCAGCCTTCGCCTTGCCATAGATGGTCAACGAACCCGTCATCTTCTTCAGTTTTCCGAGGAGATAATCCATGTCATTCAAAGCAGGAGCTTTGAGTTTCACACAAGTCCCATCCATTGCGACAATATAGAGATAATGCAAAGCCATCTCGCTAGGATTCACCTTGTGCTTTTTCTCCTCCTGCTTCTTCATTTCTCTCACTTCCTGGGCAGTCTGCGAGGAGAGATAATTGATGGCGGAAGTCAGCATCTTGGCGGTTGATTTCTGCACACCTGCGATGGCATTCAATCGAACCATCATTTCGGCTACCGACGTTGTCATATACCGGCTGCCCTTCATGCCCTTCCACCAGGAGAAGGAACCGTTAGGGTTCTGCAACTTCTTCAGTTTCTCCACCTGATTCTGCAGACGAATGGTCTCCTGAGAGAGATTCTTCTGAGAATGATTATCCAAAGAGAGAGTCTTCTGGATATGGGTGGTGATGGTATTGGCGTAGATGGCAGACATCAGCGAAATGGCATCCTCCTCATCCGGATTGCTGATAGACGGCAGCGCCTTCACCATCAGCCAACTAGGATTGTTGGTATACTCGATGGTTACCTTGGCATCTTCAGCGCCCTTCGCCTGCTTGCCCTCCTTGTTCAGGAAAAGTTTGCTCAGGTCGAAGTTCTGCTCACCCTTCTGATGCAGGGTGATAGGCAGGGTGTTCACCACGAGTTCACGGTTGCTCAAAACCGGCAGGTAATGCTGTTCGCCATCGCTGTAGCCATTACCGGCAGCCACCACCTTATTTATATATACACCTTCTTTCAATCCCGATACATCAAAGGAGACGATGGCTGAACCCTCGGCATCTATCTTATAGCCCTGGGTCTTCTGCCAAACCACCTTCTGGGTTTCGGCATCCAGAATCTGCATGCGGGCATTGCCGTTCACCTTCTTGTCAGAAGTGTTGAAGAGTTTCACCACGATGCAGCTCTTGTCGCCTTCACGCAGGAATCGAGGCATGTTAGGCTGTACCATCACGGTTTTCTGAGCCACAGCCTCATCAACCAGCAAACCGTTGCGCATCTCCTTGTCATGAGCCAAGCCCATGAACTTCCAGGTAGTCACGCTCTCCGGCAGGGTGAAATTGATAGCCACATTGCCCTGGTTGTCGCTCTCCAAGGCAGGATAGAAGAAGGCGGTCTCGTTCAGGTTTTCACGAATCTGAACCTTGTCGAGGAACTGTCCTGCGTCTGAGCCTGAACCGCCAGCAAACTGCGGCATCTCCTCTACTACATCAAAAACCTTGTTGGCTGATGGAGCAGCCGCTGCAACACGAACCATCTTAGAACCGCGAATCCTCATGACTTTCGCTTCTTCTCGAACCAGCTCGTCTTTCTGTATACGAACAGACTCAACGGTTCCGCCAGAAGAACGTTCCAACTTGCTCAGTTCCACCGCTTGCATATAAGCAGAAAAGCTAAAGTATTTGCCATCAAACTGATCCACCTCCAACTCCTTCTCATCGTAATATTTGGTAGGATAAGTACCCGACAATCCCATCTCATAATACTTCAGATTGCTCTTCCAATAGCAGTCTGGCAACCACTGGCTGAATCCCAGCGACATTTTCCAGGTGTGGTCAGCCAACTGGTCGAGCGACTTATCATAAAGTACACTCATCAGCTGTGCCTTGGCTGGCTTGCCGTCGGGAGTTGTAATCTGCAAGGTCCACTTCTCCTTCTGTCCCGGAGTGAGACGGTCGCGGAAAGTCTTCCAGGTGATGTTCAACTTCTTCTCCGGCAAAGGACGGGCGATGCTGATTTTTCTGGTATAGCATTCGCCGTTCTTCACGAAACTATAATTAATCACCACACCCGAAGCATATTCCGGCTTGTAGGTGAATGGCAGGGTAACGATGCTGTCGCCCAACTCCCAGGCACCCTTCTCCAGCAGTTTGTTGCCAGCGATGATGGAATAAACGATGTGCGCTCCGTTTTCAGAAGAACCCACCTGCACATATACCGGTTTTCCATCACGCGGGAAGGTCTTCGCCGTCTGATAATACCATTCAGTGGTTGGCTCCATCGGATGGGTATCCTTGATGCTGAAGAGGGTGAACTTCTGCTGCAGGGTGTCCTGTCCGCAGATTGCCTCCATCTCATGCACTCCTGATGGCAATACAGCCATAGAAATCGGCGCATTCGCCTCGGCATCCTTCCATTCGCCCTTGTCGATGCGGTACTTCAGGTTGCTGGATATCTCCATACCGCTGGCATTGCGGTAAGCGAAGGTCACCGTCTTCAGACTGTCTGTTTCGATACGCTTAGGAAGATCCACCGTGAGGATGGTTGGCTTGGTGCCCAGAGGCAGACTCATTACACCCTCGTGGCTCTCACCACTGATGTCGGTGACAATAGCAGAAACCTCGAAGTTGAAGAAACGGGCGATGCGCATGAAATCGCTCATATCAACCTCGTCTTTTCCTGACAAGGAAGCCTCCAGCGGAATCTCTACGTCGAAGGTTCCGTCCTCACGAGTCACGCAACTGTCTGTCTTTATCAACTGTCCGGCAGAGCCTGCGCCCCACCACCAGAGCTGGTTTCTGCGGGTCACCTGATACTCCACTTTGGCGCCCTGCACAGGTACACCGGCGTAGGTCTTTGCCGAAGCCTTCACCACTACGGTGTCGCCCCAGTTATATTTCTCGTTCACCTTCGGGAAGGTAATCTCGAAGGTTGGACGCTTGTATTCCTCCACACGGAAGGAACTGTTAGCTCGGTTATTCACGGATACATGATACATGCCTGTCTGTCCACCTTGAGGCAATTCGAAATCCACAGATGCCGTACCATATTCGTCGGTTGTAGCCTTCTGCTCAGCCACCTGCTTCCAGTTGGCATCCCTCAGGATAAACTTCAGTTCCATGCTCTTTCCCGGCACACTGGCATCCAGGCCTTTCTTCACGATATAGGAAACGGCTGTGGCATGCACCTTCTGGCCCGGGCGATAGATGGCACGGTCGGTAAACAACTGATATTTCGTTTCATCATCCTTCTTCTCGTAATAGCGGGCACGTGAGAGGTAGATATCCTTGGCAGGCGCAAACTTATCTGCAGATGTGTAGATCAATACCTTTCCATCCACATTCTTGAAGTAAGCCTCGCCCTGGTCATCTGTCGTCATTCGGGCATGAATGACTCTCTTGAACTTGCCCGTCTTGTCGTCATAGTTTCTGTCATAGAGCACTATCTTCGCACCTGGAACAGGTTGACCGTCGGTAGCATTCACCACTACATAGCGATGCCTGTCATCAGGCAACTGCTGTATCATCACCGCCAGATTGCTGACATAGAAGAGTTCTCGCTGCGGAGCAATGCCTGTATTATCCGAAGTCACCTCCATCAGATAGGCGCCCAGCGGCAGATTGCCACCTATTTCGATGGAATCCTTCACCTCTTCGTAATCCGGACGACCATAGTAGTTGCGGCTGAAATCCTTCTGATGCAGCTTCGTAGTCTTCTTCAGGAGCATCTTATAGGTAGCCTCATTCTGGACATCATATTCATTATCCGCTGTGATATTGAGACGGGAAAGCCGAATGTTCAGATTCTGGAGATTGCGCACATTCAGATGCACCCACTTTTTTTCCGAAGGGCGAAGCACCAATGGCATATCCTGCACCTGGAACATCGGCTCTGTGAGTCGCTTCTGCGCATTTCTCAGCACATTCATTCTCGACCATCCGCCCCAGCGGTTCAGCGCATAGTTGATATAGTTGAGCTTATCCAGCGGTTTGGCATCGGTGGCCCCCTCCATGAAGCGGAAGTGCTCCACGGCAAGTTCGCCTGCCTCCGGAATATCCTGATAGACGTGGATGAGCGAGTCGATGGTATTCAGATACTTCGACTTTCTGACCTCTCTTACGTCATCCTGGCGGTATTTCTCGATAAGCTTGTAGGCACAGAGACAGGCTGCACCCCGATTTTCCACCTTATTATAATAGGTGTACATCAGCAGATACGCCTCCTTGCTGTCAGCTTCGAAACCGATGAGATGCAGCAGATCATTCTTGAACGAACTGCCATCCACACCCTTCAGCGTCAGCGGCACATACCCGGTAGAAGCATTTCTGGCAAGAAGTTCAGGCTGCTCCAGGGCTTTCTTGAAGAACTCCTCGCTCTTCTTCCCATTCACCTCCCTATACACCTTGCCGAGCACGGCATATCTCACAGCCTTCAGCACGGGATCTTTCGCTTTCAGTGCTTCCGTTTCCATCCGCTTCACATTGGGCGTCAGCGAGTCGGGCGAAATCTCTCTCCAGAGTATAGCTTGCCTTATCTCAGCCGCCAGCAGCTGCCCGTAGTCTTTCGCCGCCGTAGCCTTGGAGATGATTTTCTTCATCACCCCTATCTCGCTCTTGGGCTGATCCTTCTGAGCGATGATATCAGCTTGCTTCCACAAGTTGTCGTAGGTTTGAGCCGTTGCTTGCAGCATGGCAAACACGGTTATGAGGAGTGTTATAATGTTTCTTTTCATAAGCCAACTGTATATTATGTTAATCGCAAATTGTTAAACATCTAACTTTTCAATGCAAAAATACAAAAAATATCTGTTTTCTAACCTATAAACTGAAACTTTTTATTATCTTTGCACCAAATTCATGCAAAAATTCTAAAAATAAACATTAAAAAAACAATGGTAGAGAAAAAGTATGGTCATTTTGATGACGCCAATCGCGAGTACGTGATTACTGACCCAAAGACCCCATGGCCTTGGATCAACTATTTGGGTAACGAGGATTTCTTCTCGCTTATCTCCAACACAGCAGGTGGGTATTCTTTCTATAAGGATGCCAAGTTCCGTCGTCTCACCCGCTATCGCTACAACGGGGTACCTATGGATAATGGTGGTCGCTACTTCTACATCAAGGATGGCGATACCGTCTGGAATCCAGGCTGGAAACCATGCAAGACGCCACTCGACAGCTATGAATGCCGCCACGGCATGAACTATACCCGCATCACGGGCAGCAAGAACGGCGTAGAGGCAAGCGTTCTCTTCTTCGTTCCACTCCACACCTGGGCTGAAGTCCAGAAAATGACGCTGAAGAATCAGACTGCGGAAGTAAAGACCCTCAAGGTGTTCTCCTTTGCAGAATGGTGCCTCTGGAATGCCGCTACCGATATGGAGAACTTCCAGCGCAATTTCTCTACAGGCGAAGTGGAGGTAGAAGGCTCTACCCTCTATCACAAGACGGAATACCGTGAGCGCCGCAACCACTACGCTTTCTATACTGTAAATACAGAGATTCAGGGCTACGATACCGACCGTGAGAGCTTCATCGGACTCTACAACGAGTTTGCCGAACCGGAAGCTGTACTCGAAGGCAAGCCACGCAACAGTTTTGCCCACGGATGGAGCCCTATCGCATCACATTATATAGAGGTAACCCTGCAGCCGGGCGAGAGCCGCGACCTCATCTTCCTCCTGGGATACGTAGAAAACGAACAGGACAAGAAGTTCTCTGCCAAGAAGGTGATCAACAAGGAGAAGGCACATCAGCTCATCCAGAAGTTCGATACCACCGAAAAGGTGGATGCAGCCTTTGCTGAACTCAACCAGTACTGGGATAACCTGCTGAACATCTTCACCGTGAAGAGCGGAAACGACAAGCTCGACCGCATGGTGAACATCTGGAACCAGTATCAGTGTATGATAACCTTCTGCATGTCGCGTTCTGCAAGCTTCTTCGAGAGCGGCATCGGCAGAGGCATGGGCTTCCGTGATTCCAACCAGGACCTTGTGGGCTTCGTTCATCAGATACCTACCCGTGCCCGCCAGCGCATCATCGACATCGCCAGTACCCAGTTCCCAGACGGCGGCTGCTATCACCAGTATCAGCCGCTCACCAAGCGTGGCAACAATGATATCGGTGGCGGTTTCAACGACGACCCATGCTGGCTCATCTTCGGCACCGTGGCCTATATCAAGGAAACGGGCGACTTCTCCATCCTCTCAGAGCAGGTACCATTCGATAACCAGCCAGGCAGCGAGGTAAGTCTCTTCGAACACTTGAAGATTTCGATGAACCACGTCATCAACAACCTGGGTCCTCACCAGCTTCCACTCATCGGAAGAGCCGACTGGAACGACTGTCTGAACCTGAACTGCTTCTCCTGGGATCCGAACGAGAGTTTCCAGACCACCGAGAACAAGGGCGAAGGCAGCAAGGCAGAAAGTCTGATGATAGCCGGACTCTTCGTTGTAACCGGAAAGGACTACGTGGCGCTGTGCAAGCAGCTTGCCAAGGAAGCCGCGAACAGCCATGAAGGCACTATCGCCGGACTTGCCGAGGAAGATTACCTGGTAGAAGCCGAGCGCATGCAGCAGGCGGTAGATGAGATGAACGAGGCTGTGAAGCAGCATGGATGGGACGGTGAATGGTTCTTGCGTGCCTACGATTTCTTCGGCAACAAGATAGGCAGCAATGAGAACGAGGAAGGCAAGATCTTCATCGAGAGTCAGGGCTGGTGTACCATGCTGGCATCGGACTGGAAGAAGGCCTCTGCGCCAAGGCACTGAATAGCGCCAAGGAGCGCCTGGAGTGCGAGCACGGAATGGTGCTGAACAACCCAGCCTACACCACCTATCATGTAGAGATGGGCGAGATTTCATCCTATCCTGAAGGTTACAAGGAGAATGCCGGCATCTTCTGCCACAACAACCCTTGGGTCATCATCGGCGAAACCGTTGCCGGACGTGGCAATGATGCCTGGAACCATTATACCAAGATTCTGCCAAGCTATGTAGAGGAGAAATATCAGACCCTGCACAAGGTGGAGCCATACGTCAACTGCCAGATGGTAGCCGGCAAGGATGCCGCCAAGCCTGGCGAGGGCAAGAACTCCTGGTTAACCGGTACAGCCGCCTGGATGTGGTACACCGTATCAGAATTCATCCTCGGTATCAAACCGGATTACGAGGGATTGAACATCGACCCATGTCTCCCAAGCACCACCCATGAATACGAGGTAACCCGCAAGTTCCGTGGCGGCGAATACCACATCATCGTGAAGAATCCTGAAGGCAGGGAGAAAGGCGTGAAGCAGATTACCGTAGATGGAAAGACCATCGATGGCACCATCATCCCTTGCCAGAAAGGCAAGCACGAAGTGATTGTAGAAATGTAATCGATTAATTCAAAATAATAATGAAGAAAATTTTATGTTTTGTGGCAGCTCTGGCTGCCACAACTTTTATCACAACAACCAGTACAAGCTGCAAGTTTGCACCCGATCAGCACGACGGCGACACGGTAGCCGCCAGCGAATTCTATCCGGAAGATACATCAGCTATCCACGCCAAGAAGATGGCAAAGATGGCAGCAATCAAGGCAGGCAAGGATAGTGTGGGCATCTACTACATCGGCAGTGGTTCCACCAAGGACATCATCCAACTCGTCTCCTATCCATCCCGTCGCGATACAATGATATACAGCAAGACCCGCCACATCAAGGTAAAGGGTAATGCCGATATCAACCACGTGGTTAGAGTGGATTACTACCTGCTCAACGGCAAGGATTCACTGGTGAAATATGTGGAGGAAGTGGAGCTCAAAACAAAGGAATAAAGCACCCCAAGCACTAAAAAAGGCTAGCATGCAAAAACGCACGCTAGCCTTTTTCATATTTCATTCAACCAGGATTTCAAATCACTTAACTGAACTTTCGTAATATGCTAAAGCCTATCAACTAATCATAAAATCCCGGCTGCTTGTACTTTATGCCCAGCTCATCATCCACAGTGGCGATGACACCCTGAATCTGTCCCATGGCAAACATGCGGCCCAGGAGGGTGTAACCGGCATTGTGACCGTGGTTGCTCTCATCAAACACACCACCTGGCTCATCGGTGAAGGTCATGCCGTGATCTACTCGCATCGGCAATCGGCGACCCGAATTACACTTGCCTTCCTGCTCTGCCTTCTCGAAGATGCGGCAAAGCTCTATCAGATGGCCACGACCACCCAGGTGGGAAGCCTCGGTGAAGTTACCGTTAGGGAAGATGTAGCAGGAACGAAGGTGAACGAAATGGGTGCGGTCGGCAAACTGCTTTGCCATTGCCACACAGTCGTTGTGCTCACCGGCAGAGAAGGAACCTGCACAAAATGTCAGACCGTTGTGCTTATTAGGCACGGCATCCAGCATCCACTGGATATCCTCGGCACAGCCGATAATTCTTGGCAAGCCGAATACAGGATATGGAGGATCGTCTGGGTGAACACACATGTTGATATCGTATTCATCGCAGATAGGCATGATTGCCTCCAGCCAGTATTTCATATTCTCCTGCAACTTCTTCTTGTCGATGCCATCATAGAGCTTCAAGAGGTCACGGAACTTCTGGACAGGAGCAGAATCGCCCTCGCTGAAGTTACCGGATACGAAGCCCTGGGTCTTGATGATGATATTCTCAACCAAGGCATGATCCTGCTCTGGTGTAGAAGTCTTCTTGATTTCATCAGCCTCAGCCACGAGGTCTCTGCCCCACTTGTGCTCCTTAGAGAACTCAGCCCAGTCCTCACGGGCACCCTCACGCTGCAGGATATAGATGTCGAAGTAGGCAAACTCGCCCCAATTCATATAGAGATTGTTGGCTCCGTTAGGATTCTCGTGTGCCAAATCGGTACGTGCCCAGTCCAGTACCGGCATGAAGTTGTAGCAGATGCACTTGATGCCTTCCTCACCCAGGTTTCTCAGACTCTCCTTATAGACCTCAATCTGATGATCACGGTCAGGACCACCGTACTTCAGGGTCTCCACCACCGGCAGCGACTCCACCACGCTCCATTTCATACCGTAAGACTCGATATACTCTTTCAGTTCATGAATCTTCTCGCGGGTCCAAACCTCACCCAGAGGCACATCGTGCAGTGCTGTCACGATACCCTCCACACCTATCTGTTTCAGCTGGGCAAGCGTAATCTTATCCTTCTTGCCAAACCAGCGCCATGTTCTTTCCATATATCTTTATATATAATGTATTGGTTAAATCAAAAAAAATGAATTATCTTGCAGAAACATACTTGTGCAATGTCTTTCTTACAGCACCCTCGCCAGCTAAGAGTTCCTTCACCATGCCCTCAATCTGCTCGCCGAAGCCAGCCTCATAGAGGTCGAGACCAAATACATCCTTGCGACTGTAGAGATTCTTCAGGCAAGAGTAGTCCTGATCCGCCTTGCCTACCTCCAGCGGAGCCACGATGACCTGCAGTTCTGCCAGCAATGGGTCGGAAGAAGGCTCGAAAGGCTTCAGGTTGTCATCCAGCGCCTTCAGATAACGGGCATAGCCAGCCAATACCAGCGGAATCAAAACCAGGTTGCTCTTGTCGAGACCACGGTCGATATACTTCTTGATAGTCTCACCGAAGCGGATAGAGAGCTTCTGACTGGTATCAGTAGCAATACGCTGAGGAGCATCCGGCATGAAAGGATTAGGCAATCGCTTGTTGATCACGGTGCCGATAAACTCATAAGGATTCAGCACACCCGGATCAGTAACCACCGGCATTGCCTCGATATAACCGATCTTCTGGATAAAGGCACGCAGGTCCTCATCCGCCATCTCGGCAGAAATCAGGGTATAGTCGAGCATACAGCCATAGATAGACATCGCCGTATGCAGCGGATTCAGACAGGTAGTTACCTTCATGGTCTCCACCTCATCCACGGTCTTGCGGGTAGTATAGAGTGCACCGCCCAACTCCAAAGGAGGTCGACCGTTGGTATATGTATCCTCGCAAACGAGATACTGCACTTCCTCTGCATTCACGAAAGGAGCAGTAAAGGTATGCTTCTCAGTGATGATGGTATCATTGTCCTCGAAACCATCCTCGGCAAGCATTGCCTGTACCTTCTCGTGAGGACGAGGGGTAATCTTATCAATCATAGACCAAGGATAAGTCACCTTCTTGTCATCGTTGATGTAATCCAGGAAATCAGCCTCCACGATGCCATCCTTCACCCAGCGCTCGGCATACGCCTTCACGCCCGCCTTCACGTGGTCACCATTGTGAGAGCAGTTATCAGTAGATTGCAGAGTAACCGGCAGCTTGCCCACCTTGAATCTCTCGTAGAGGAGTGCGGTAAGCTTACCCATGGCGAAGACTGCATCGAGACCACGAGCCAAATCGGCATCATTGAAGGAATACCCCTTCTCAGTAATGGTAAAGGTAACCATCTGCAGACTCGGTGCCTGGAAAATCTGAACCAAGCGAGCCCAATCCTCACCAAACTGCTTGTCAGCCTTCAGACTCTCCGTGATAGAAGCGATGACCTTCTTCTCGATGGTGCCGTTAGACTGGAGGCTCACCAGGAGCGAGAGGTTATGGTAAGGGCGATAAACCTTGTCGATGATTTCGTAGTCGAAGCTTTCCGCCACGATGACGCCACGGTCGTACTTACCGGTGTTGAGCGCATCGTTGAGGATAGCGGCAGGGAACGCACGGAAAATGTTGCCTGCGCCAAAATGAACCCAAGTAGGCTCATCGTGAGTCTTCTTGGCAACTGCTGCAATATCATAATGAGGAAGCTGATAACCTTTAGCTTCCCATTCTGCAGCCTGAAAATTTTCAGAAAGAATGTCGTTCAGTTTCATACTTTTATATTTTGATGTTGTTTTATGGTCGAGTAAGTGGAGGGAGTTTCACCCTCCCTTCTCTCGGAACCGTGCTTGACAGTCTCCCATCACACGGCTCTTCGTACTTAACTCTTTTGTTTCTTAGTTTATATTC
>NZ_QSIG01000049.1:0-20735 GCF_003468525.1 Prevotella sp. AM34-19LB
TTGTCTCAGCAACCATCCAAGATATATAGATGGTTGCCAAGCCACTGTGTCCCTTATATAAAAACATTATAAAGCCTTTAGGCTGAGATTATTATCCCGAACTGAGGTATTATTCTATAGGAAGATGATTCTATGGATTTTTCATGTGAATCATTATTCTATAAGATATTTATTCTATAGGAAGTTCTTCCTTCAATTCTTTGTTGTGCTCGAAATCGAATCCCGTCATGCTTCGGAGTGTATAGTAGAGACTCCAGTAAGTTCTCATGGTCGAGATGTAATTGCGCCGGGCAGCATCTTTCTCGCTGATGGCTGCATTCAGGTCGAGTATCGAGTTGCGACCCATGATGTAGAGTCGGCGCGCCACCACATGCCGCTTCTCGGCACGCTGGTCGGTGAGCGATGCCACATGCACCTTTCGGGCTTGCATGTTAAACTGCAACACCAGTTTTTCTACGTTCTGGTAGAAATCCCTCATGCCTTGCTCCACCTGCGTCTGGGTAAGCGCCAGCTGCGATTTGGCTTCTCTTACCCTACCCTTTCCCCGTCCCCAATCCAATATTGGAAGGGCGATAGTGATGCTTGCCGATTGCTGACTCATCGGACTGCGATAGGCGGCACCGATATCTGCTCCCGTCTGCGAGAGTCCAAACTGCATATAGAAATCCGCCTTCAATCCGGCGTTGGCACGAGCCTGCGCCAACCGACTTTCGCTCTCCTTCTGGATGCGACGATAATAATCGGGATCCGGACTGTTCAGCAAAGCCCAATCTATCGCCCGTTGCAAAGGAACCTCAAAGGCAGGCACCTCTTCCGGCATCACCAGACAGATGTCCTGCGATTGTTCCAACCCCAGAAACGAGCGGATGGTCTGCATCTTCTCTCGCAGTGCCACCTGAGCATCCATCACATTGGTCTCCTCGTTCAGTCGGTTGATTTCCAGCTGCAGCATCTCGTTTTCCGAAATCGTTCCATTCTCATATCGCCCCTTCGCCATCTGATAAAGCGTATCAGCAGAAGCAAAGTTCTGTTTTGCCATCTCCCATTCTGCCTGCGCCGAAGCCAGACCGAAGAAATGCTCACAGGCTTTGGCCGATACAATCTCCAGCGTTTCGGCATATCGCTTCTTGGATTCCCGGAATCGGATGGGTTCTATCCTACGATTCCATTTCAGCGAGTTATAGCCAAAAAGACTCTGCTCGTAACCCACGATAAAGGGCTGACTACTATAGGCCGTTATCTTGTTGTGCAACTCATCCAGCCGGTTGAGCGAACTCTTCACAAAAAGGCTACCACCCGTCAGGGAGATATTCTGGTTGATTTTCAGAGTAAGATCAGCTCCCAACTGGTCTTGCTTCAGAAAGAGTGCCGTACCATCCGACTGGGTTATCTTGTTCACCTCCTTATTAATATAAGGTGAAGATGAGAGGGAAAGCGAAGGCAGATAGTTAGCCTGATGATACCGATAAGCCCAGTAAGCAGACAGAAAGGTATTGCGAGCACTCTGCACCGATGGTGACTGCCGCTGCGCCATCGCAATGGTAGTCTTCAGGTCGAGCTGCAGCGTGTCGGCTTGAACATTCATGCTGCAAGCGCCCATACTATGAATAAGTAATTCTTTATCTTCATGATGATTTCTTTTGCAAAAACTGATACAAAAGCCATGCCATAAAGATAAAGACATGATTATCAGGAAGATAAGAAATTCCGGATATAAAAAAGCCGTGCGAAACCGCACGAAACGTGTGCGATTTCGCACGGTGCGCACATCCTCAATATGATAGGTGGCATCCGTCTCTATCAGGCAGGAAGCACCACGCTAAAGGTGGTTTTATCGCCTGGCTTCGAAGAGGCGGTGATAGTACCACCATGCAGGGTTACAATCTGCTTGCAGATACTCAGTCCGATGCCCGAACCGCTCGTCTTGGTAGTAAAGAACGGCACAAAAATGCGCTCCATCACCTCCGGCAAGATACCTTTTCCGTTATCGGTAATGGAAATGATAAAATTGCGCTTGTTGTTCGAAAGACGAGTGGTAAGACCAATATAAGGAGCCTGACTTTGAGCAGATGCAGCCTCAGCGGAAAGACCTGCAGCCTCCTCCTTCATTCGAACTTCCACGGCTTCCTGTGCATTCTTCAGCAGATTAATCAGCACCTGTTCTATCTGCGAACGATCCATCAGCAACCTCTGGTCTTCGTTTTCAATCTCATAATGGAATATTGAATCCGGATAAAGATGCTTCAAATCTGCCACCAAATCACCAATCCTCACATCCTCAAACTGAGGTTTCGATATGCGTTGCAACTTGCGATAGTTCTCCACAAACTGCAACAAGCCATTGCTCCTTCGGTTGATGGCTTGCAATGCCATCAGCAAATCATCATGCTCCAGCGTATCCTGCTCCACCCCTTCACATAGCGTATCAGCCAAAGAGATGATAGGAGTCAGCGAGTTCATGATTTCGTGGGTCAATACCCTCACCAGCTGCTGCTGCGCATCCGTCTCATTCTTCTGAATCACCGGTTGCACATTCTGCAAGGTATAAAGGCGATAGGCAAAGCCCTTATTAAAGAAGTTGACCACGCTCAATACAAAGTCAGCCTTCCCTGCATTCTGATTTCCGGCATCCAAAGCCTTCTTGCCAGCAGCCCCCTCGCTGTTTTTCGTTTCCAATTGTACCAGTTTCTGCAATCCCGGCTTCAGCTGCATCATCATTTCCGGCAGCGTCTCATCCAGCACCTGCAAGTCGTGCAAGTGATGAATCGAAAAGCCACAGAGTCCATCCACGGCAGCCCGATTCATCCAATGCACCTTTCCCTGTTCATCCGCCACTATGAGAAAGGCGTTGATAGTATCGAGCATCGTTCCGAAATACTGGTATTTTGCTTCCTGTTGCAAAGTGGTTTCCCGAAATTCATTCACAACTTCGTTAATCTGCTGCGCAAGATTCCGCTCTTCTCCCCTCAGATGATCCAATGAGTACTGAAGCGAGAAGTCACGGGTGCGGATAGCCTCAATCAGCTGACGCATCCGCTCATTGCTCTTATGATAGAATAATTTATTGACGATTGACATAGTTTCTAAAATTTCCGAAGCATTAAACCCCGAGCTTATCGATTTTTCTGTAAAGGGCGAAACGGGTGATACCCAACAACTCTGCAGCCTGTGTAAGATTTCCATTACTCAAGGAGATGGCGCGCTTGATGGCTTCACGCTCCAAGGTCTGAAGATTGAGCGAATCTATATTTACGGAAGCCGATAGAGAATCTGACGCTGAAGCCCCCAATGCCACCACAGAATCCTCCAATCTGATATCCTCTGCAGCCAGTTCCGTCTTATCCCCCAACACAATCGCCCTCTCGATGCAATGCTGCAGTTCTCTTACATTCCCCGGCCAGGTATGTTTCAGAAGTTTCTGCTTGGCAGATGTCCCCAGCACCACATCGCCTACACTATATTTTCCCGAATAAAATTTCAGAAAATATTCTGCCAGCAGAACGATATCCTCTCCACGCTCACGCAGCGGCGGAAGATGCAACTCGATGGTATTCAGTCGATAGAAGAGGTCCTGTCGGAAAGCTCCCTCGCCTACCTTCTCACGCAAATTAGCATTCGTAGCCGCCAGAATCCTCACATCCACATGGCTCACCTTGTTGGAACCAATGCGCTGAGTTTCACGCTTCTCTATCACCGTCAGGAGTTTCTGCTGCATCGGCAGGTTCAGATTTCCAATCTCATCCAGAAAGAGAGTACCGCCATCCGCCGTTTCAATTCGTCCTTCCTTCGCATTCCTGGCATCCGTAAACGCTCCCTTCTCGTATCCGAAAAGTTCGCTCTCGAAAAGATTCTCAGGGATACACCCCAGGTCGATATTTACAAACGGCTTTCTTGCCCTGTCTGAAAGCTGATGCAAGGCATGCGCCACCACATCCTTTCCCGTACCATTCTCTCCAGTAATCAATACGTTGGCATCCGTAGCCGCCACACGCATCATCTGCGCTTTCAGTTCCTTCATGGCAGGCATTCGCCAATCATTCTCGCAAACACATCTTCAGAAGAAGCAATAGACTTGGACTCAGAACATTGATTCATATTCAGATTCTGATACATATTCTGCTCCGATTCCTTTTCCTGCGAATCCGAAGAATCCAGCTTCCTTTCCCTGCTCAATTCCACGGCACTCTTCACCGTATCGAGCAGTTTATTCCTATCCCATGGTTTCGGAATAAAGTCGATGGCTCCCGCTTGATAGCCCTCACCGCCTTCTCCGTATCCACGTAAGCCGTGATAAACAGCACCACGCTCTTAGGGTTATGCGCCAGAATCTTCTTCAGCCATTCATACCCCTCTTCGCCACTGATGGCATCCCGATGGAAGTTCATATCGAGCATGATGACATCAGGCATGAACGAATCCATCATTCCGATGATTCGTTCAGGCGTATTGATAACTCTGATACCCTCCACGTATGGTTTCAAAAGCATATTGAGCGACAAGAGAACATCCTCATTGTCATCCACTATCAGTATCTTTCCTTTTTTCTCCATTGCCATCATTTTTAATTATTTTGCCCACAAAGTTACTGCAAAAAAACGAGATAACTCCAAAAACGGCATCATTTCTTCCAAAATTCTTAATACGAAGCAACTTTCAACCACTTTATCCCGATATTTCAAAGAAAAAGCGATGATTTTTCCGAAAATATTTGGTGATTTCAAAATTTCGTTTTATCTTTGCACCCTAGTTATCAAGAAATCTCGGGGTTGACTGGATTTGACGGCGAGATGAAATGGTACGTAAGCATGCGGAGGCTCGTTGGCTACCTCCTAAATCCTAGTGAACAAAAAATTAATTGGCGAAAATAACTACGCTCTCGCTGCCTAGTCGAAGTACAGTAAACTAGCATTATTCCGGCACAAGGTGCTGGAACGAGACATCGCTCAACGGATGTAGTTCCGAATCTTGTTGATCAAGCGGTGCAGGCAAATCGGAAATAGTTCATGTATGCCTCGTTGCATGGATGAAATTTTAGAGGATAAGGGTATGATTGGTGGTCCAGGTCTTGTCATACCTCGAAAATTGAAGGCTGGAATAAGCATGTAGAAAGCGTATGGTTTCCTTGTGCGGACGAGGGTTCGATTCCCTCCAGCTCCACCCTACTATTAGAGAAGTCGCTGTTTTTCAGCGACTTCTTTTGTTTTTATCAGCACTCCTATGGGCATGGCAAACGAAACAAGCCGCTTTACGCATCGTCAGTACTATCATGGCGACCTATCAGTAACGTCTTTGCGCCTTGTAAGTACTATCGTTGTAGCATCAGTTTTACGTTAAAAGTCTTCGGAGTAACCTTTACTTGTTGCCGGAAGAATTAATGTTATAAGCCGGGAAAGCCTATACTTTCTGCCGCACAACAGCTGTTGTGCGCTTGCATAACAGCTGACATGCGCTCGCCCGACACCTGTTATGCAAGCGCATATCAGCTGGTGGGCGATGAATTGTTGGATATAAGTTCTGTGTATATATATGAACGAGCTGAATCTTTTCATTCGAAGATAAAGCTATCTAGGGCACAAACAGAAGCATAAATTCGTGTTCAAACGCCAGCTCACGGAACTGAATGGTCAGGAGATTTATCTTCGCAAGGAACAGCAGATTGCAGGAAGCAACCAATTTAAGAAATTGGATGATATTCCTTATAAGATCAGCGTCTTGTTTGATGCAGAATTCTAAATAATTCTTCATTCGCCATCGAGCCTATTTCATTTGGAACAGAAGGAATCTTTCTCAGCAACAAGTGTTATTTTTGTCAATACTTATAACCAAATTTTGCACACTGGTAAACTTGGAATCTAGCAACAAAATAGGGAGTTTTGAGCATCTCAAATTCCCTATTTTCTGCTTCTAACTAATCGAATACCCTATAGTCGTACAACTGTAGAGTTATAGTTGTACAACTACAGGGGTTATAGTCGTACAACTATAGAATTCCTATTTCAACGCTATTAACTAACAAAATCATAATCCTTTGATTATTAGCATATTACCATTTTCTTCCATATTTTCAATATTCACAAAGAAATAAGAATCGTTTGAAAATACGAGAATCTCAGCAAGGGAAATGTATAAAAATAAAACGACCCGCACATTTGAGTGTACCCATATTGACACTGATAGCCATTTTCAGCTTTGCAGTGTCAATCAGATATTCTATTGTTCAATACTTCCACCCAACTTGGCTTCCCATTCCTCTATTGTTGGCATCGTTCCCTCTAACTTTTCTGGATAGAATTTCTCCAAGTCATATTCTGATATTGCAATTGGCTGGCTACTTGATTCCAAAGCATATTGGGCTTGAATGCGGTCTTTTTCCTTGCAGATAAGTATGCCTATTGTTGGGTTGTCTCGACCCTCTTTACGAAGAAGATGATTGCAAGCTACTACATAGCCGCCAAGTTGCCCGACATCAGCAAAGGTGAAGGATCCTATCTTGACTTCCAAAACTATATAGCATGACAAATTCAAATTGTAAAAGAGCAAGTCGATAAAATTCTCTTTCTCTCCAATCTGCAAACGGTATTCCTTGCCTACGTATGCAAAACCTGTACCCAGCTCAGTTAGGAACTTGGTGACGTTGTTGAGCAAAGCATCTTTGAGAATACGCTCATTATATGGCTTGGTAATGCCTGCAAACGCAAAATTGTATGGGTCTTTTGTTATTTCTTGTACCAAATCACTATCGACATCAGGTAATGTTCGATTAAAGTTACTCAATGCTTTCCCTTGTCGTTCATACAGAGATGAGTCTATGAAATTATGAAGGACATTTCTACTCCAACCATTTGCCACTGTTTGACGGACATAGAAAAGAGCCTTTTGAGGCACTGTTAAAAACTTATCTATCAATAGCATGTGATGTCCCCATGGAATGGAGAATATATCTTTTTCTAATTGGTCAGCAAGTTGCTGATTAATTTCAAAGCTACTATTTTTTGCCCTATGTTGAGATGAAAAATCCTTCTTCTCTAATTGGTCTGCAAGTTGCTGACCAATTTCTGTATATGGTAGGTACATACAATAAAAATTCTTCATGTATAGAAGATTCTTCGGCGAGAAGCAAGTTGCCAAAGGGTTTGCTTCTTTTAAATCCTTGCTAAGATTTTTATAGAACTTACTACCCCATCGAGCCTCTGCTTTAAGGGCAACAATGTCTCTACCCAAACTCCAATAGAATTTGAGCATTTCTGTATTGACTTTCACCGCAGCCTTTATCTGGCTCTGGCGATAACGCTTGCATAGTTCCTTGATCCATTGCAAGTAATCTTTGTCCAATATGTTTATCGGTTTATTCATACCTTTATTCCTTTCCACATTACTATTAAAGCTTATACAGCCCAACAGCTTCATAATCTCATTCTCCAAACAATGACTTTCTGTGAATTGTTGTACAAGCGTAGTTTTATAAAATGCAAATATAGTGATTTCTTTTAATAAATATCTGATTCAAGGCTAATTTTTAACAAGATATAACAAAGAAAGTTTGAGTAGTTACTTACAAACAATATAAAATAAAACGACCCGCACATTTGAGCATCGTTGAGAGGCTTGGCGGGTTCTAGCGGGTACAAAGGTACGAAAAATATTCGAAACCTGCAATTTTTAAGGAGTTTTTTAATCTTGCAAGAATATATAAAACACAGAGTCAACTTTAAAAAGCCCTAAATTATATTTTTGTCTTTGTACCTATTGATATCCATAGGAACAATATCGTAAAAAGATTTTTCAAGTAAACACTATAATGTAAAATACTACATACTTTATATTTCTATTCTTACTCAACATAGTCTATTTAGAAAGGAATCACACCCATCAACAAAAATGTTTGTTAAAAATTAAAATAAGTACGCAACAAATTTGTTTATTTCGAAAAAAAACTCTACCTTTACACGGTAAATTTTAAAATATAACAATTATGATAGACAATCCTTCATACAACGGTATTGGTTCTTACTCAAGGACCGTACTTCGAACAACTCGCAAAGAGGCAGAAGACCGAGTTACAACCCAACGTTCAACACCATCTACTCCCTCTCCACGAGGACATGCTTAAGAATTATGTTTGATTATAAAGACGCTAAATTTTATACAGATTATTTTTCTTCTCTAGAAGGCTTTTCTGTTCTTGAGGAGTTTAATGTATCAGAGAATAAGGATGAAAAGAATCTTTATGTTGGTAGCATAGAGGTTCTGAATACGATTCATCCTTTGATTCTTCGTGTTGAAATTCCTTTTATGTTTCCACATGCCAAATTGGTTTTTCGAACAAAATCACTTAGTGGCTATCCGCATCTGATACATACTGGTAAAGTCAATTATGGAGATTGGTTTTGCCTCAATACTCCTTTTGCCGAAACTCCAGAAGAGCAACTCAAACAGGAAATTACAAGATTAAAGGAGTGGATTTCTCACCAGATGCGTGAGGATCTTCCTCCAGTAATCAAAGATAGTTCGGTCAAAACCGCATTAGCCTTTGCAAATGCTTACGAATGGGAAAATCTTGATGAAGTAAAGGAGTTCAGCTCTAAAGCAATGCTTACTTTCGTAGGGGATTTTCATAATAACCCTGACTATTTTAAGGAGAACCTTGGCTATATCCACTGTATAAAAACTCCTGACAATAGGTTTTATGCCGTCGAGAATGAGGCGATTTGTAATTACAAACTTCCATATATCATTGTTGATCAAACTCCAGAATCATCTGAAACACTATCTGATTTTGTTCGTTTGATGGAGCAATATGAATGGGATGATAAAATATGCAAGCACCTTTTGCCAGAATTGAATATATCTAATGGATGGCAAAAAAGTAGCAGCCAGCCCATAGGAAGCAAAAAAGACTTTACAGAACCTGATGCTTTAAAACAATTAGAGCAACTTATTTCTGAACTTCAACAAGAGAGTTCATATCTTCCACAAGCCGAGGCATTAGAATAGGAAAGAATCAATCTTCGAGAGAAGTAAAAAAAACAAAAGTTCTTCCTTCACAAAAACAAGTATTGTTAGATGAGATAAGTTCTATTAAAGAATCTGTCATTAAGAATCATGGCTATAATTCCTACCAAGGATTTAATATCCCAGATGAGACAAATATGACAGACGAAGAACTTGAAGAACAAGCTTATCTGGAATATATGGCAACTGATATCATTCCTTATGAATGGCATCATTTTGCATTTGGAATTAAGCATAACGATGGTATCGCATGGTACATACTCTTTACAAACATTGCATCCGGTAATTTTGAAAGTGTTTCATTCGATCTGGCATTGAAGGGATTTACTATACGAAAAATATCCTCTTATCCTCTAAATAGGTTAGGAACTCAAGTAATAACCAAAGAAATGTATTTTGGCAGAGGAGCTTTTTCACAGTTGCTTAATTCGAAAAAGATTGCTATCGTGGGGCTGGGGGCTATAGGATCAATGGTGGCTAGTTCTTTAGCGCACTGTGGTGCATCTAAAATTGGACTTTGGGATTTTGATATTGTAGAGCCTGGTAATATTTGCAGGAGTTCCTATACTTTAGGTAATATTGGAGAAAGTAAAGTAAGAGCCTTAGCATCTGTTATTAAATCCATCAATCCTTTCATTAAGGATCTGAGTATACATGGTTATTGGTGTTCTGATGGTGCTAATTATAACGAGTTTATAGGAGCCTCATTCTATGCCAATGTGAACTACAAGAGTCAAGAAGAAGCTATAAAAGAACTTGATGGTTATGACCTTATCTTGGACTGTACGGGTAGTAATGAGATGCTTCATTTTTTGAGTTATGCGGCTTCGAATAGGGAGATTATCAGTATGTGTATAACTAATCATGCCAATAATCTGCTTTGTATCTCCAGCAAAGATGGTAATCCGTTTGAGCAACGTAAGATCTATCTTTCAAGAATAGAACAGGATACAAAGAACTTCTATGTTGAGGGGGAAGGTTGTTATTCCCCGACTTTCCTGGCAAATAATTGCGATATCGCCTCTTTGGTCAATCTGGCACTTAGAGATTTGAACCTCAATATGGACAAAGGTCAGTTAATGCATTCTACCATCTATTCATACTCTGATCGTGGAATCGTTTCTGATCGGATATCAACCTATCAACTTGATGGTTATGATATCCTATTGAATGTTTCAACCGAGACCCTGTATGATGCAGAAGAAATGAACGATTCTCCTGACGGAGCTATTGGTTATATTTTCGGTTCATATAGCAAAGATGGCAAACAGGTTATGATAACTCATATTGTCGATGCATGGAATGCCAAAGAACTTCTGACAGATGCGTTTAAAACGTCAAAAGGTATAATTGATTATATTGGCGACTATCGCTATTCTGGCGAAGAACCAGAAACTTATAGTGCATCTTCTTTTGAACTGATGGCATCAAAAGCAGAAGATGATTCTATCAATACGAACAACCCATTGTTAGCTGTAAGGAATCCAGATGGTTCGCTCTCTTTTTTCCTATACATTAACAATGAGTTGGTTAAGTTTAGCCAAAAACTCTAACGGCGTCTTTTTGATTTATTATTACTGCGAATGTTACTTCCGTGGCATTCGCAGTATTTCTTTCCGCTTCCACATGGACAAAGTTCACCTGCTGCAATATTGACAGGTCGATACACCTTTTGACTGCTGACACTATCTGTCTTCTCATCTTCTTCCTCGTTGGTATTGGACTCATTTCTAATATCAAATGGTATCGAAACATATTGGAGTCGTCTGAGAATGATACGGTGGATATCTTTCGTCATTTTAGAGTACTTGTTGTCAAGCATCTCTATCTCTGCTCTATCAAGATTACCCATCATATAAAGAACAAATGTTTTCCACTCCATGTCGTATACTTGAAGTATAACCTGTCTTTTGTATTCCTTACAGAAATACTCAAAACTTGCAATGGTTAACTCTACTTCCAACTTGATGGCAAAAGTATGCATAGACTCCGAAAATGGGATAAAAACTTCTGTTCTGTTAGGATTGTTATTGGTACTTCTTGTAACCAGTTCTTTTGTCTTGTGGTATAAAGACATAAGATGGTTGTTTATTACTTCTGTACTTACTTTTGAATCTTTGGTAATATCATTAACAATCCTGTCAGCTACATCTGCACAGAACAAAACAGCATTTCGCTGTTCATAGAATTTTTTCCTTTGAGGAGCAATAATATCATCCTTGCGAGCTGTTTCCTTTCTGCGATTTTTAAAAAAGTTTTCACGGTTCAACTGTGCTTTGTGAAAATATTTTCTCACCTCATCTGTAGAAATCTCATCAGTAGAATATGAAGCTCCCAAGTGTTCTAGAGAATCTAAATCTTTTTGATTCAGATTTTTTAGAATCTGATCTTCTAGAGATGCAAAAAAGACTGAAGAACCTGGATCTCCTTGTCTGCCGGAACGTCCTTTAAGCTGTCTGTCAACTCTGACGGATTCAAAAAGGTCTGTACCGATAACCATGAGACCACCAGCTTTTATTGCATCAGGCGATGGTTTTATATCAGTACCTCTTCCTGCTACACTTGTTGATACGGTTATTGCGTTTCCGAAGCCAGCTTTGGCAATGGTATCTGCTTCATCTTTGATGTTTTTTGCATCCAGTTTTCTATAAGTAATCCCTAACTTATCCAGTTTCGAACACAGTTGTTCTGAACGTTTGATGGAAATACTTCCGACCAAAGTTGGACGTCCTGCTTTCTTATTATCTGTTATGGCACGAATAATGGCATCATCTTTAAGTTGAGCAGATTTGAATATGCGTAAAGGAGAATCCTTACGTATTAATGGTTTATGTGTTGGCAATGTAGCGCAGTGAAGATTATATATCTCCTTAAGTTCATCTTCCACAGGCATTATGGTTCCTGACATACCTGCTATTTTATAATATAATTTAAAGTAGTTTTTCAACGAAATAACAGCCATTCCATCAAAATCGTCTTGAACCTTTACTTTCTCTTTAATTTCAATAGCCGTATGTAATCCATGTTCCCATCTATTTCCCTCTTTGATGCGCCCAGTATGAGAATCTATAATCTTTACTATATCGTCTTCAACGATATAGTCAACATCGCGTTCGTATATCGTCAATGCAAGAAGTAATTGGTAAAATACATTTTGAAGGTATATTCTATTTAGCACTTCCGCCTGCTTATCTTGCGACAGAGTGTCGAAATCTTTTATTTCATAGGTGCGTCCTACAGAAAAAAGATCAGGTATGCTTTTTTTAGAAGACAACCATTGCTTACCTTCTTGTGTAAACCATGCTGTTTTTCCCAATCTATCTATCTCATAAAGTTTTGAATCTTTATATCCTATTAATTCAACAATCAATGGATAGTTTTCTTTAAAAATATTCCCTGCATTATAGGAATTTCCTCCTCCTATTATGTGTGGCTCATCCGCATCATCTATTAAAATGGAGTCAAGTTCGTCAATAATAGCATAATTATGGTCTTGCTGAACACATTCTTCAGGTTTAATAGCAATATGGTCATAGAGATAATCAAATGTAAATGACGAATGCATTCCGAAAGAAATATCAGATTTGTATGTTTCCTTACGACGTCTGTCATAGCGATTATAATATTCAATACAATCTGCGGAAAGACCATAAAACATATATAGAGGGCGAGTGGTTTCAAAATCTCTCTTTGATAGATAATCATTTACTGTTATCACATGGACCCCTTCATGTGATAAGGCATTTAAAAATACGGGCAGCGTAGCAACAAGAGTTTTACCTTCTCCAGTTGCCATTTCCGTAGCATATCCATAATGGAGCAGAATGCCACCTAGTAGTTGCTCATCATAATGAACCATATTCCAGTTATAAGGAACTCCCATAACATCCCAATGATTTTTGTATATAGCAGTTTCTCCTAATATCTCTACGAAATCATATTTTTCTGCTAAATATAAATCATTTGATGTGGCTTTTACTTCTATATTTCCCAAGGAGAAACGCCTTGCAGTTTCTTTTACTAAAGCATATACTGATGGAAGGCTTTTGTCTAGAGCACAGGTTTTATCTTTTTGTTCATTTACAAACTGTTCTAAATAGAAATATCTCATGCGCAACTCATCATTTGTAAGAGAATGAAGAGTTGCATATTCGCAATTAATTGCTTCAACAGTTTTCTTGAATTTATCTAATGACTTATTCATATTTTACATACGCTGATTTTAAATCACTAATAGTTAATCTTTGCCCTGATTTGGCACAGGTAATATCAACTCTTAAGCTACCATTGTCGTCAAGATGCATGGAAAACTTTACAGGAAGATACTCTTCAGAAGTACCTCTAGCGACTTGCATCAAATTGGCTTCTTTTATTAGCTTCCATTTCTCTGCTTTATCTTGAGGATTACCATAGATTAGAAGGCAAGGGAATTCTTTCCCATGCTTACTATCAAAGTAGAGTTCAATTTCTGAAGACTGATATGGTAAAGTTTCTCCAGCTTTTATAAATGGATCAAATATAACCTGATCATTAGCATCAATAGCTTGAACTCCGATGGCATATTTGGCATAAGGAGTTTTCTTTATCTCAGTTCGAATAACTTCTGTTTTAGTTTCAAATATTCGTTTTACCGGTTTATTTTGAACTTCACAGATTCGTTCTATTTCATAATTTAGCTCCTGATAATCAATGTCATCTCTTTGTTCAAGATCTTCCCATGATAGACGTATGCATGATGATTTTAATGATAAAGCTTGTTTTAAGCGTTGAAATTCAGAGGTGTAGCCGTTTACAATCTCTGGATTATCGGATATGATAATGTTTTCGACATTACGAGTCTCAGCATAGTAAGTCCAATTATAAGATCCGGTAATAGCAATCTTATCATCAATTACACAGAATTTATGATGCATAAAACCGATATCGGCTCCTGCAATGCGTAATTTACCGCCCAATTTGATTAATTCATTGAAATCTGGTGCATAGTCCATGTAGTTGATAGCATTGTCCAGGAGCACTAGCTCTACATCTACATTTCTGTTCAATGCATCTAAAAGTGCTCCAAACAATTCACTACTTGTAAACCAAGCCATAGCAACTTGAATCTTGTCAGTTGCATTATTTAGAAAAGGAATTATCTTATTTCTAATTTCTGAAAAACATGCTAGTTCCATATATCATTTATTATGAGTTTGTTAATGCTCCGTTAGTATATTTTTATAACAACAGTAAGTTCTCTTGACAAGAGTAATTGAACAAGAGCATCTGCATGTTGGTATTCCTTTCGGAATGGGATAAGACTATTCATAAAAGAATGAGTTTAGATTATTCAAAATGTATAAAAATAAAACGACCCGCACATTTGAGCATCGTTGAGAGGCTTGGCGGGTACTAGTGCTGCAAAGGTACGAAGATTATTCGAAACCAGCAAATTTTTAGAGAGATTTTTATCTCTTTCTTCACCCAATAACTTTTTCATTCTCTAATTCTGCAAGTAACACTTGCAGAATTAGAAAGTCAGGATATTCGTTGGCATCGTACCCTCTAACTTTTCTGGATAGAATTTCTCCAAATTATATTCTGATATTGCTATTGGCTAGCTACCTGATTCCAAGGCAAAGCATGAATTGTTATACATTCTATAAGTACCGATTCCATTGATATATGAACTCAGTTATTTGTCATTGTAATGTCCTTCTAGCTCAATAATGGACACAAGAATTTCTTCATCAAGTATGTCATAGATAATCCTGTCCTGGGCAGTAATATGTCTAGAATACGTGATGTCGTTTCCACCTTTCAAAGGTTCTGGATGTCCTTTACCTGTTCTAGGGTGCTCAGAAAGTTCTGGAATCAACTTCTCTAGTTTTTTGAATAGAGGTAGATTTGATTTCTTCCATTTCTTAATGACCTTCTGTGCATCCTTAGAGAATTCTATTCGATATATCATAAAGCTTCCATCCATGCGATTGCATCTTGTGCTGTGTCAAAGCACAGAGTTTCTCCGTTTTTATGTTCTTCTCTCGCCTTGTCAAGCTTCGCTTGCAAATCGGGAGTAATCACATTTTCCTCCATGGTCTTGTTCTTACTCATAAAATCCATAAGAATGGATTCTACGTAATTGTTAAGGCTACGATTGGTAGCCTTAGCACACTCCTTGAGCTCCTCAAGAAGCTCTGCTGGTAACCTAAATGAAGTAGGTACACGTAATGTTGATGTGCTCATATCCTTTGTTTTAAATTGTTATTTGGGGCAAAGGTAATAAAAAATAATGAGAATCGGAGTGAATCCTTGGTTTTTAACACAGATAATTGCGATTATTAACAGTGCCTACTCCGCCCCCATCCGGTAATTCTTAGGCGACAAACCGGTATGCTTCTTGAAGAAGGTGCCGAAGGATGAGGCATTAGGGAAGCTGAGATCACTGGCTATCTGCTGAATCGTCTTGTCCGTATTCTTCATCAGATAAATGCTGCGGCGGATGATCGCCTTGAAAATCAACTGCTGAACCGTCTTGCCACATACCGACTTCACAATCACCGAAAGATACTTCGGAGTGAGACAAAGCTGGTCGGCATAAAAAGCTACCGTACGCTCACGCATAAAGTTCTCCTCTATCAGCTTCACCAATATCTCGAATGTCTCTATCTTACGCCTCATTTCCTTGCCTTCCTTCTGGAACGAAGCAGAGAAAATACTGCAAAGACGATAGGTTACCGCCATTAGAAGCAACTTCTGTTCATGCAAACTGTAAGTGTCATGCTTCTCCTTCTGCTCTAAATCCAAAAGCATCCGGGCATAAGAGGTCAGCATCTCCTCATATCCCGTATGAGTCACCGTGCACGACTGGGGATAGAGCGTAGAATAAAGTCGCATGCTGACTACGGTATTTCCCAGCATGTGGAGAATCTGTTCCACACGATAAAAAAGCAACGTGTACCGGAAGTCTGCAGAGACCTCCTGCACATGAAACAGGATTCCGGGAGAGAGGAAAACAGTCTCTCCCATAGACGCAACAAGGGATGTTCCATCTACACAGAAACGGAACATCCCTTGATGACAAACTACTATTCCGACATAATCAGAATAGAAAGGTTGCATCAGAAAATGAGGGAATTCATTTGCCTCATATATGATTATATTGTCAGTTATCTCCATTCTAAAAAATTGCTTTAGCTGCGAAGATAACAAAAATATCAATCTCCTCTGATGATTGCCTTGATTATTTATGATATTTTAGCAGAATTTTACCTTCTTCCCAAGTTTTTCACATTAACATTCTTCAGCAGATACTCGCGGGTCAACTCCTTGATATTCCGCTTGCGCCAAGGTATCACGAGCATCAGTCCGGCACATACCAGACAGCCGTAGAAGGTCCAGCCTGCCATCTCCTTGATAGATACCAGGGTGGCTTGCACCTGCACCTTACCCTTCGCACTCATGGCAGCCATGTTCTGCGCTTCGGTTACACTCTTGCCCTGATACTGCATACCCATCACCGTCTGGTCGTAAGTTTTTGCCGTCTCGATGCTGGTGCGGTCGTAATCCTGTGCAAAGCGGGTGATGTAATACTGCTGGCGATGCTGAAGCACATTGGTGTAGAGCGCCGAACCGATGCAAGGGGCGATGACCATACGGACGGTGAGCATGATGCAGACCCAGGTGGACATGAAGCGGTAAGGCATGCGCTGATTGGCTATCGTAGAGATGAGCGAATAGAGCAGCATCATTCCCGTGGAACGGATGATGATAGGCCATTTCATACGCTCATACATGCCGTCGTTCTGTACCTCGAAATACATAAAGAGGGCGTAGCCTCCGATAAAGAGGAAGCCAGACAGTACATCCACTTCAGATGAACATTCTTGGCTCTGGCGATGACCGCAAAGATCAAACCCACGGTATATCCCACCATCACCCAGTTGCCCAAGGTGGCATTCTGCCAGTTGTCTATCTTCATTCCCACGTTGGTGAATACATTCACAAACATGGCGCTGGAGTTGCAGACCATCAGGAGGAAGAACAGCATGATGCCGTAATTGATAACCCTGAGCTGGAACACCTCCATGATAAAATAAGGTGAGCGGCGGGTCTTCTCCAGATAGATGAACAGGGCGGTGAAGATGAGACAGACCACCGTAGAATAACGGATGGTAGGATCATCAAACCAGTCCAGCGTCTTGCCGAACACCATCACATAGGCAAACGAGCAGAGCATGATGCTGAACACCGTGACATTGCCAAACTTCGACATCGTAATCGGGAACTTCGGCATCGGATACTTATGGTAAGGCATGGTGAAGAACACGATGATGATGCCCGCCAGCATGAATGCCATCATGAAATGATATACATACTGCCACTCGTAAGCATAGGCAAGCCAAGCCGTGAGCCAGGTACCCAACTGTCCGATGATCATAAAGAAAAGATAGATGACCGGCTGAGACACCATCTTCTCTGAATCCACCGCATCCCAAGCCTCCTCGGTGGTAGGCTCGCAACCCGGCGTGATATTCTTCGTTGCCTCGATGCCGAAACCATATCGGATGAGTACAAAGAGATGCGCCATCAGAAGCGTCTGGCGAACAAAACCCATCAGCAGACTGCACAGTCCGAGGATGAACAGCGAATCGGTCTGGGCACAGACGAAACTGAGCAAAAAGAGAATGGAGAATCCCACGATACACATCATCTTCTCTCTTCGGATGCACACCAGTTCGTAGAAGAACGGCGAGAAAGCCGCCATTCCTATCGACGTACAGAAGCCCGCAAAGGCGATGTATTCCGACTGGATGCCCAGTCCGCTCATCATCTCTCCGCTGTTGGCGGAATAGACACCACTCATCGTAATCATTGGCACGAAGAGGATGATCATGAAGATGATGCCCAGCGGTTTCGGCACCCAGTCATAGAACGGATAATTCTTATATTCTTCTTCCATATATTACTTCATTTCCTTCAAGCTACTTTTTATTTCTCTCCGCCTTCACAATCACCATCATACCTGCTGCCAGACGTGCATTGTCTTCCTTGCTGAGGTTGGTGAAGTCGATTCTTACAGGCACACGCTGCTGAATCTTCACGAAGTTGCCGGCTGAGTTATCGGTAGGAACAAGAGAATACTTGGAACCGGTAGCACCGGAGATAGCTGTAACGGTACCCTCAAACTCCTTGTTGCTGATGGCATCCACCGTCATGCGTACCTTCTGCCCCACATAGAGATTCTCTACCTGAGTTTCCTTATAGTTGGCGATGACCCATTTCTGGGAATTAGGAAGGATATAGGTGATGGTGGTTCCGGCGCTTACCATCTGTCCCTCTTCCAGGGTGCGACGCCCCAACTTGCCATCGCATGGAGCTACCACCACGCAATAAGAGAGGTTCAGCTTCGCCATCTCCACCGCAGCCTCGGCCCGCTGGATGGCAGCAGCCACGTTCTGCTTGCGGGTAACCACCTCGTTCACGCCCTTATAGGCAGCAGCCTGCTGTCGCTTTACCGACTCCAGTTTCTTCTTGGTAGCCGCATATTCCACTTCGAGCTGTTCCAGCTGGATAGGTGTAGCCGCCTTCTTCTCTACCAGGTTGCGATAGCGCTCGCAGTCTTTGGCAAGTTTGGCAAGGCGCACCTCTATCTCATCAATAGATGCCGAATAGACGGTAGCCGATGTCTGGGTGGTCTGCTGGGTAGCATCAATGACGTTGGCACCCGCCTTGGCATCCTTCAGTGCCGCCTCAGCCTCCATCAGTCGGATGCGATACTCACGGTCATCAAGAACCAGGAGCGTATCACCCTTGTGCACCTCCTCGTGCTCCTTGAAGCAAACCTTGGCTACATAGCCCGATGCACGGAGGTTGACAGGAGAGATATACTGCTCTACCTGGGCATCGTTGCTGGTTTCGTTGGCATTATAATCCAGGAAGAGGCAGACGATCTTCCAGAGACCGAGGCAAGAATGGCTACGCCGATAAGGCTGGCGATGATCTGGCGGATGCGCTGCTTCTTCAGTTTCTTCTGCATTTCCTCGTGAGAAGTTTCTATCTTGTTGTTTTCGTTCTGTTCCATTGTTATATTCTGATTGATTGTTCTTATTATTACATGATTCCTTTGCTATTTTACCTGATCCAATTGTCCGGTGAGTTTCAGGAGCGAGAGATTCGCCACCTTATATTTATAGTAGGCGGTGAGATAATTGTTCATGGCTTCGCTCATGCGCATCTCATCCTGAAGAACGGCGGTCATCGTTCCTACACCTTCCTTATACTGGTCGGCAGTTACGCTATATACATCCTGCGCCAGGGTGTAGTTATCAAACTGCTTCTTGTAGTTGCGCTGACTGTTGTTCACCTCGCTCACGGCGTTCATATAGTTTGCCTGCATGCCTTTCAGCGCATCCTCGTATCCGATGCGGGCATTCTCCTCCTCCACCTTGGCACGTCTGATTTTCGAACGCTTCTCGAAACCATCAAAGACTGCACTCTCAGCTGGATGCCGATGCCGTTGGAACCATACCAGTGGTTGGATTCGCCCGAATGAATCCAATGTTCTATCTTATCGGTGAAGGCAGAATACATCAGGCTTCCGGTAAGGCTCACCGATGGCAGATAACCGTCCTTGGCGAGCTTGGTCTGCTTCTGGGCAAGTTCCTTTCTCTTCTCCAGGAGCTGGAGTTCGTAGAGTCCCGTATTCAGTCCGTTGGCATTCACCGTTTCTATCTCCCCCGGATTCACATCACTTACCTTGATTTGCTTTTCTGCAGGATAATCTATCACATACTTGAGCATGGTATATTGCTGATCGAGCATGGCAATGGCGTTATCACGCTGTACGGTGAGATTCTCGATGTTGAGTTTCACACGCTTCACATCCACCTCCAGAGTCATCTGGTTATCGTAGAAAGCCTGGGTGATGCCATAGAGTTCTTCCAGGCGCTTGATGTTGTCGTTTACCAGACGGATCTGCTCAGCCGTATTCTGCGCCATATAATACATCTTGGCGGTCTGCACGATGAGGTCTTCGCGCGCCTTCTCGTAAGAGAGCTGGTTGAGATGGTCTGCAATCTTGGCAATGTCGATGGCAGTATTCACCATCTGGTTGTAGAGTGGCATCTGGAGCTGCAAGCCTGCCGAAGCATTATACTGCAGGGTCTTGGTAACATTGTAAGGTTTACCATATGCAGAACCGTCAGTCACGGAAACGGGAGGGGTGAAGTTGTCGTTCAACTGTGCCACGGCATTGATCTGCGGCAGCAGCTTCGCCTGGTTCTCGCTGATGGAATACTTTCCCTTTGCAATCTCGTTCCTGCTTTTCTGCAGCGACAGGTTATTCTCCACCGCCATCTGCAGGCACTGGCTCAGCGACAGAGTTTCCTGCGCCATCATTGCAGAAAAAGCTCCGAGAGCCAGACAAAAACATAATATCTTTTTCTTGTTCATTTTTAATATGTTTCTTATGATATACAATATGATTGTTTTCTGGTGCAAAGGTACTGCTTTTCTGTCGATTATCACTATTCACAAAATATCACAAAATGTTCAAAATTGCCGTTTCTTTTAGCGGCGGAGGTTCTGGAAACAAAAAGAGGGTGTGTCATAAGTCACATCCCATACGCCCTGAAAGGGCAGAAGCTCTTAGCCCAGGGCATCGCCCTGGGTTTTAGAATAAATACAACAAAGTCGCCCTGAAAGGGCAAAAGCTTTCAAATTCAAAGCTTTTGCCCTTTCAG